>CALDFS010000196.1 GCA_937942105.1 uncultured Ruminococcus sp.
TCCGGGTCTGTCAGTTCCGGTGATGCTGCGATCAGTCCCACATTGGATAAAATGACGGTCAGCGGCGTCTTTAGCTCGTGGGAGGCATCTGCCGCAAACTGGCGCTGCCGCTTCCACGCTTCTTCCACTGGCTTTACCGCCCAGCCAGAGAACCAGACTGCAAAAATCAGAAAGATCAGAAATGCGCCCGCGCCGATCAGCAGGGAGGCCGTAATCTGGCGGTTCAGGGATTGTTCTTCAGAATAGGTATCTCCAAAAGCATACCGCACGGTTCCATCCGGTGCGATGTGATCTTTCAGGAAGCGCAGATGCTCCTCTGGAAGTTTTCCATATTCTCTGTTGTCTGCTTCCGCCAATGCAAACAGACTTTCTGTATCCGGTGTTTCCAAGGTATACAACGTATTTTTCAAAATGCTGATGGTTCCGTCTGCGCGCTTTTCCAGGACCAGGATCGGGCGGTCTTCGCGGCCGACAGGCGGGGTGAGCGTTCCAGGTTTTGGCTCCATGGACACCTCATCCGGTTTGTTTTCCGATTTTTCCGGCGGTGCAGGGGTAACAGGTGTAAATGGTGAACAGGACAGCATTGTCTTCAATGTCTCCGTTGATGCCTCCGGCTTCTATGACATCACCCTTGTGTCCTACGCCAAGGACGAGGGCAGAACCAATAATCTGCTGATAGACGGCGCAAACTCAGGCTCGCTGGTATCTTCAACAAGCACCGAGCTTGAGGATGTAACTGTTGGATACATCTATCTTGAAGCAGGGGAGCATGAAATATCAGTCACCCCATCATGGGGATGGGTGGATTACGACTGCTTGAAGCTCACTGCCTGCGATATAAACGTCAAGGATATCTACAACGTAACGGCAAAGCTATCGAATCCCAACGCCGATGATAACACCAAGCGCCTTTATAACTTCCTGTGTGATATCTACGGTAAATATACCCTTACAGGTCAGACCGGCGATGAGGGCAGGGAATCGAATGAGTATCTTGCTATCAAAAATGAAACCGGCAAGGAATTTGCGGTTCTGGGTATGGATGTTATGAACTACTCCGGAACAGCAGCCGCTCAGGGAGCAAACAGCGACACAGTTGAGCGTGCCTATGACTGGTATGTAAACGCCGGCGGAATCGTTCAGCTTTGGTGGCACTGGCATTCACCTGCGGGATATATCCCGGAAGGCGCCAACTGGTACAGCTCATTCTACAAGGAAAGCTCTTCAATAGACCTTGACAAGGCTATGAACGGTGAGGATGAAACGCTTTATAATCTTCTTATCGAAGATATCGACAGAATATCGGAGCAGCTTGCAAGGTTGCGCGACTGCGGCGTTCCGGTTATCTGGCGGCCGCTGCATGAAGCATCAGGCGGATGGTTCTGGTGGGGCAGCTGCTCACCCGAAAGCTATATAAAGCTATATAAGCTTATGTATGACAGAATGACCAACTACCATAACCTTACCAACCTTATCTGGGTATGGAACGGTCAGGATAAGGACTGGTACCCGGGCGATGATGTTGTGGATATAGTCTCTACCGACATATATGCGGGTGAACAGGTCTATGCTTCTCAGTCCGCTTCGTTCATCACCTGCGCTGAGTGCTCCGGTGAAAGAAAGCTGATTGCACTTTCCGAAAACGGCTGCATTCCCGACCCTGACCTTATGCACAGAGACAATGCAAGGTGGCTTTTCTGGTCAGTATGGGGAGGGGATTACTGCATAAGATGGGAAGAAGCCGTCTACAATGAGCAGTATACCGACAAGGAAATGCTGAAAAAGGCATATGACAGTGAATATACCTTAACGCTTGACGAGCTTCCGAATCTGAAAAAGTACCGTCTGGACTGATTGCGGAAAAGCGGCATGTTTTGCGTATCACAAAAACTGAATGAAAGGAACAGAACTATGCGCACAATCGGCAATATAATTTGGTTTTTGTTCGGCGGTCTTATATGCGGCTTAAGCTGGTTTTTAGCCGGGATTATCTGGTGCATAACAATAATCGGAATACCATGGGGACTGCAATGCTTCAAATTTGCGTCTATGAGCTTTTTCCCGTTTAAAAAAGAAATTAAGTATGGGGGAGGGGCGCCCTCTCTCATACTTAACATAATCTGGCTTATAATTTCCGGAATACCATTGGCACTTGAACACCTTGCTTTCGGGCTGATATTCTGCATAACCATAATCGGAATACCGTTTGGCATGCAGTTTTTCAAACTCGCGAAGCTTGCTCTTATGCCATACGGCGCGGAGATTGTCGATATTCATTGACTTGAAGCTACGCGATCTTCATTGCCCGCCGGCAGAAGCTTAAAAGCGCTTCAAAAACCGAATCAAAATCGTAATCAGAGCTGTTTGAGATGTTTAAAAGCATTTCAAACAGCTTTTTGTCGTCGCCGTCAAGCTCGGATAAAAGCTCGTTTTTTGTGACGCAAAACCTTCCGGACTCGATGTAGTGCAGATTCTGTAAAATAAAGAACACCGGCTTTACCATGAGCGGAAGCTTTCTTACGCTGTTTTCAAGGTCAGTGTGAATAAATCTATGGCACAGCTCATGATAGAGATTTCCTGCGCTCAGCTTGATATAATTTACCTCGTCTGAACGAGTGTAATTCGGAACAAGCCCGGAAAGCCTGCCTATGATATCCTTGGTAGTGTGAATAAGCTGGCAGGATTCTAACGGGTTCCAGCTTGCAAGCTCATCCTTTCCACATATAAAGCCGCAGGATTTATCGTAATCGCCGATTTCAGTGATTACCTGCTTGTAGAGTCTTAAATCGTCAAGCGAGAGATTCTCTATCACCGCCATAATGTCAATATCACTGCTGTCAGTGGCTTCGCCGCGCAGATAGCTGCCCTGAAGACCAAGGTATACAAGCCTTTCGCCGAATTTTTCTTGCAGTTTTTCAGTCAGCTTTGATATGTAATCGTTGATAACAACCATAATATTATTCCTTTCATAATTATGAGCAGTCAAAAACCTGCCCCGCTATGGAGTTCTGCGGGGCAGGTTTATTGCTTTTAAGAGTTTTAGAAGCTCAATCAATCCTTATCGGCAATGGCTTTGATTCCGGCTGTAAGACCTGCAAGTCCCTGGATTTCCGAGGGAATGATAATCTTGGTGGACTTACCGTCAGCTGCCTTGGCAAAGGCTTCAAGGCTCTTAAGCTGGATAACCTGAGGATTCGGGTTGGCATCGTTGAGCTTCTTAAGACTTTCAGCTAAAGCAGTCTGAACCTTTTCAATAGCCTGAGCTTCACCCTCAGCTTCAAGCATCTTCTGCTCCTTAACGGCTGTAGCACGAAGAATCAAAGCTTCCTTTTCAGCTTCAGCCTTTAATATCTCGGCCTGCTTGTCGGCTTCTGCTTTAAGAATCTTGGATTCCTTTTCGCCCTCAGCAACAAGTATCTGTGATTTCTTTTCACCCTCTGCCTGCAAAATCTTTTCGCGGCGCTCACGCTCAGCCTTCATCTGCTTTTCCATAGCGTCCTGAATCTCTCTGGGCGGGATGATGTTCTTAAGCTCAACACGGTTTACCTTGATTCCCCAGCGGTCGGTTGCTTCATCGAGAATAACGGTAATCTTGGTGTTTATGGTATCGCGGGAGGTAAGGGTAGCGTCAAGCTCCATCTCACCGATTATGTTACGAAGAGTCGTAGCTGTAAGATTTTCGATAGCTGCGATAGGTCTTTCAACACCGTAGGTGTAGAGCTTTGCATTGGTTATCTGGAAGAATACAACGGTATCTATCTGCATGGTAACGTTATCCTTGGTGATAACCGGCTGAGGCTTGAAATCTGCGACCTGCTCCTTTATTGTTACCTTCTTTGCTATCTTGTCGATAACCGGAATTATCATATGGGGACCGGTGTGAAGCTCACGATTGAAAGCGCCAAGACGTTCAACAACATAAACCTGAGCCTGAGGAACGATTTTGAAGTTCGCGATAATAAGAATAAATATAACTATGAGTATTGCACCAATGATGTATTCCATAATAATTCAACCTTTCTTAATAAAAATCACCTTGAAACGATTAGCTTTGCGCCATCGATATCCTGAATTGTAACCGTTTCATCCTTTTCAATGACGTTTCCGTCAGCGCTGACAGCTTTCCAGGAAACTCCGCCTATTGTTGCTCTTCCCTGAGAAAGCTCATTATGTATGGTTTCTGTTACGATTGCGGTTTTGCCTATGTTCATATCTGCGTTCGTTCTTACGTACTGCTTTTTCAGCTTTTTTACAACAGGGCGGGTAAGAATCAGCAGTAGCGCCGTCATAGCAACGAAAACGCAGAACTGCGCCCACCTTGGAGCGTTAAAGCAAGCTAATATGAGCGAAACGAGCGAAGCGCAGGAAAACCAGATAGAAATCATCTGAGTGGTTACAACTTCCGCAATTATTGTCACTATCATAACAGCGCCCCAGATAATCAGCATTGCATAATCCATTTTTGTTGGCTCTCCTTTCGGTTAGTATATGCGGGCAAGCTCTTAAAACCCGCACTTTGCACTAAAAATTTAAGAGCTGATTATATATTAGCACATTTACTTAAGTAATGCAATATAATTTTTATTGTGAGTTAAAGAATATTTTGCTTTAAGTAAGCTTGTAAATCTTGAAAATAGTAAAAGGATGTGATATAATAAATTGACATATAGCGCGTTTATGTATGATAATTAATATTATAATTTATATAATTCAGTAGTTACGAGGGAAAATATGAAAAAATGGGTCGTTTTATCATCAGATGCCGAAAGCGTCAGGAATATTGTAAAATCCACTGATCTTGCTCCGCTCACAGCCGAGGTTATGTCAGCAAGAGGATATAATGATATAGATTCACTTAAAAGCTTTTTTGACCTTGAACCGCTTTCAGACCCGTATCTGTTAACGGATATGAGCAGGGCGGTATCGGTTATAAACGAAGCGATAGAAAACGGTGAAACTATCTGTGTTTACGGTGATTACGACTGCGACGGCGTTACCTCCACCGCTATATTATACGATTACCTTTTAAACATGGGCGCTGAGGTAATTTGCTATATTCCTGAAAGAAGCGAGGGGTATGGTCTGAACAAGGCGGCGATAGACGCTATCCTTGAAAACGGCGCTTCGCTTATAATAACTGTTGATAACGGCATATCCGCCATTGAAGAAGCCAAGTATATTAAAGAGCTTGGAATGAAGCTTGTTGTAACCGACCATCACCAGCCATCCGAGGAGCTTCCGGAGGCTGAGGCGGTTATCGACCCATACAGGAAAAACTGCACATCGCCGTTTAAGCATCTTGCCGGCGTTGGCGTGACCCTGAAGCTTTTGGCTGCTTTAGATGACGGTGATTACAGCCTTGTCTGCGAGCAGTACGGCGATATTGCAGCCATAGGAACGATTGCCGACGTTGTACCGCTTGTTTCCGAAAACAGAACTATAGTTTCAAACGGTCTTAAAATGATAAAGAACACCGAGAATTATGGTCTGATAAGCCTGATGGAGGAAAGCGGGGTCAATCCCGAAAGCATAACCTCAACAAATGTGGCATTTACGCTGTCTCCAAGAATCAATGCCGCAGGGCGGTTTGGCTCGCCTATAACAGCACTGGATATGCTCACCTCAGAGGAAGAAGAGGCAAGGGGCTTTGCACATGAGCTTTCTGTGCTGAACGAACAAAGAAAAAAAGTTGAAGCTGATATTTGTGAACAGATACGTCAGCTTTTAAGGTCCTCACCGCAGATATTAAACGAGCGTGTTCTTATTGTTTCCGGCGATGGCTGGCATCACGGTGTCATAGGCATAGTTGCATCAAGACTGCTTGAAGCCTACGAAAAGCCGGTAGTGGTTATCTCTAAGGATGATAACGGCTTTGCGGTCGGCTCTGCACGAAGCATGAAGGGCTTTAACATATTCAAGTGCTTTGAATCCTGCCGCGATGTCCTTGTAAAATTCGGCGGGCATGAATGTACCGGCGGGCTTACCGTTAAGTGTGAGGATATTCCAAAGCTTAGCAGCATGATTCAAACCTACGCAAAAGAATCCTGCCAGAAAATGCCGCACTTTACAGTTACCGCAGATAAGCTGATTAAAGGCTCCGATATCACGATAAAGAACATTTCTGACCTTAAACGTTTAGAGCCGTTCGGAACCGACAATGCATCACCTTTATTTGCCTTTTCCGCCGCCAAGGTTCTTGCAGTCATGCCGCTGAAAAACGGCGAGCATACACGGCTTGATATCGATTACGACGGCATTAAGCTCAAAGCGCTGCTGTTCCGCAAAAAAACCGCTCTTATGGATATTTCCGCCGGGGATATCATTGATATAATTGGCAGCCTTGAAATCAATTCATTCCGTGGAAACGACAGCATATCCCTTATCGTCAGTGATTACAGGCTTCACGGCGTCAGGCAGGAAAAGTATTTCGCCGCGTGTGATGCTTATGAGTGCTTTATAAGAGATGAACAGCTTCCCCGCGAATATTACGAAAAGGCTATACCAACCAGAGAAGAACTTATAGAAGTATATAAATATATAGGTGCACAGAGATTTGTTCTGACAGCCGAAACCATGTATGCAAGGCTCGGAGCAAAGGGGATGAATGCGTTCAAGCTGCTTGTCTGCCTTGATATATTCAAGGAAACCGGGCTTATTGCTGTTGAAGGTTATAAAAAGAGGATACTGCTGTTAAAGCCGAGTGCAAGGGTGGATATAATGACCGCACCTACGATGATAAAGCTTAAAAATCTGATAGGCTAACAGTTTGATTTTACATAGTTAAGAAAGATATGGTGTCATAAGCATGGCTGAAAATGTTAAAACCTTTGAACAGTTGCTGGAGGTTATTAAAGCCTCCGACAAGAACTATAACATAACCAAAATAACCTCTGCCTACGAATTTGCCGCAGAAAAGCATAAGGACCAGAAGCGCGAATCGGGCGAGCCGTATATTACCCATCCGATAGCGGTAGCTCAGATACTTATTGAGCTTGGAATGGATACCGATACCATCTGCGCGGCGCTTCTGCACGATGTTGTTGAGGATACCGAGGCAAGCCTTGAGGATCTTAAAAAGCGCTTCGGTGCTGACGTTGCAAATCTTGTGGACGGCGTTACAAAGCTGAATCAGGTATCGCTTTATTCCAAGGAAGAGCAGCAGGCGGAGAATATCCGCAAAATGCTTCTTTCCATGTCGAAGGATATAAGGGTAATAATCATCAAGCTGAGCGACCGTCTTCACAATATGCGTACTCTTGCCTTCAGAAACGAGCTTAAAAGGCGTTCAGTCTCCTTGGAGACAATGAGCATATTCGTTCCGCTTGCCAACAGGCTTGGTATTACAAAAATGAAGGAAGAGCTTGAAGACACTGCTTTTTCCTATCTCGACCCATATGCGTATAACGAAATCGAACAGATGCTCGAAAAATCCAAGTCCGAGCGCGAGGAATTTATTGAGTCGATAAAAGCAAGGCTTAAAAAGCGCCTTGCAGTCGATTTTGACCCTATGCCAACTATCGAGGGCAGGGTCAAGAGCGCATACGGCATCTACAGAAAGGTCTATGAGCATGGCAGACTGTTTGATGAGATATACGATAAATACGCGGTAAGGGTAATAGTAAATACCGTTACCGAGTGCTACTATGTTCTTGGCATAGTTCATGATATGTTTCAGCCGATTCCCAACAGGTTCAAGGATTATATTTCAACACCAAAGGCAAATATGTATCAGAGCCTGCACACAACCGTTATGGGAAGGGAGGGCATACCCTTCGAGGTTCAGATAAGAACCTACGAAATGCACCATACCGCCGAATACGGTATCGCCGCTCACTGGAAATATAAGGAGGGCGTAAAGGGCAAATACAAGCTGGATAACCGCCTTAACTGGGTTCGCCAGATTCTTGATACACAGCAGGAGTCTAACGATGTCGAGGATATCGTCCGAGCAATCAAGGATGACCTTTCACCCGAGGATGTTTTTGCAATGACTCCCAAGGGGGATGTTATATCGCTTCCTCTTGGTTCTACTGTCATTGACTTTGCATATGCAATCCACACTCAGGTAGGGCACAGAATGACAGGTGCAAAAGCCGATAAAAAGCTCGTTCCGCTGGATTACGTTATAAAGACCGGCGAAATCATTGAGATAATCACCTCAAAAGACCCGAATCACGGTCCCAACCGTGCATGGCTGAACATCTGTCAGACCAACGAGGCTAAGTCCAAAATCCGCTCATGGTTCAAAAAGGAACGCAGGGAGGAAAACATAGTCGAGGGCAGGGAGGAGCTTGAAAGGGAATTCAGAAGAAACCTTATAAGAGTGCCAGAGGATGAGCTTTCGGAGTTCTTGGCTCTTGACATGAAGCGCCACGGCTGCGAAACTCTTGACGATTTTTATGCCGCCATAGGTTACGGTGGGGTAGTTCTTTCCAAAATCATGCCAAGGCTTAAGGAGGAATATACCAAAAAGTATATCCAGTCTGCAAACGCGCAGGACAGCCAGTTTGTAAACGACGTTACCTATGCAAACGGCAAAAAGGCAAACTCAGGAATTATCGTTGATGGTATTGACAACTGCGTTGTAAAGCTTTCGCAGTGCTGCTCGCCGCTTCCGGGGGATGATATAATCGGCTTCATAACCAGAGGGCATGGCGTTTCCATTCACAAAAAGGACTGTGTGAACTACCTTTCACAAAGAGACAGCTGCCCCGACCGCTGGGTGAACGTTCGCTGGGCAGGCAAGGAAGAGCACTCCAACAGCTACTATAAGGTAGTTTTGGATGTTGTGGGATATGACAGAATAGGCATTCTTGCCGATATAATGTCCAGCCTGCAGGACGCCCATATAATGACTCATGAGGCTTCGGCAAGAGTGCTTAAAAACGGCAATTCAAGTATTCTTCTTACAATAAGCGTTGCCGGAACAGCTGAACTTCAGAATGTAATAGCAAGACTTAAAAAGGTTCAGGGCATTTTGTCGGTAGATAGGAGCTCGAAATGAAGGATATAAAGCTTATTCATGATTATAGTGATTTTGCGTCCAACTGCTATGCCGTTATTTCCGGGGAAAATGCCGTTCTGATAGATGCTCCGTTTGATGCTGATGACATACTTTCAGAGCTTGGCGGCAAAAAGCTTTGTGCAATACTTCTCACACACGGTCATGTAGACCATATGTCGGCTGCGGAGGATTTAAGAAAAGTCACAGGATGCAGGGTATATATTTCCGAAGAGGATAAGCCTTTTCTAACCGATTCAGAACCCAGCCTTGCCGATTACTTTTCCATACCATTCCGCCCCTGCACCGAGGCACAGACCTTCAGGGACGGAGACGAGCTGCTGTTCTCAGGGATGAAATTCAGGGTAATATCAACTCCCGGTCACACTCCCGGCTCGGTCTGCTTTGTATATGAGGATGTTATCTTCACCGGTGATACACTTTTCAACGGCAGTATCGGCAGGGATTTCGGCTGGAAATGCTATCGCGATATAATCGATTCTATAGGAAAGCTATATGCCTTAGGAAAAAACTATAAAATACTTCCCGGACACGGTGAAGCCTCCGAACTTTACGATGAGCTTATGTTCAACCCGTATTTGCAGGAACTAAAGGCTAAGCTAAAATAATATTCCGAAAGGAAGAGCAGAATATGACTCTGATATTTTCCGGAAACAGCTTTAAATATGAGCTTGAAGCGGTATGTAAGCTGTTTTTCCCGGTTGAGGGATTTAACTTCATATTTCTTGATGACGCCTCACAGAATGGGCAGAAGCCTGAGGGCGATTATGCCTTTGTCTGCCGGATAGAGGGCGTTAAAAACGCCATGCTGAGCGTGTTTGCAAGCGTAAACGGCAGGGGAGCTATAGAAAAGGAACGCGTTCCGATGGACGAAAACGACTACGAAAACGACTGCGAGTTCCGTCTGGGAAGGCTTCTTTTCAAATGCCTTTCAAAGCTCACCGGAAAATATCCCGAATGGGGAATACTTACCGGTGTCAGACCGGTCAAGCTTATCAATAAGCTGCGCAATTCAGGTCTTAGCTATGATGAGATTAAGCTCCGCCTTGAAACTGAATATCTTATGACAGACGAAAAAATCAATATCGGATATAAAACCGCGCTGAATCAGGATAAAATAATTTCGGAAATGCCTAAAAGGTCTTTCAGTCTGTATATTTCCATACCCTTCTGCCCTACAAGGTGCGCATACTGCTCCTTTGTTTCGCAGACGGTTTCAAGCTTCAAAAAGCTGATGCCAGAGTACGTGGACAAGCTCTGTGAAGAGATACGGTATACCGCTAACCTTGTAAAGAATTCCGGCTTTACACTAGATACCATCTACTTCGGCGGCGGCACGCCAACATCCTTAGAAGCAGATGATCTTGAACGAATAATGAAAACAGTTGCGGAGTGTTTCGATACAAGCCATCTGCGTGAATATACAGTAGAAGCCGGGCGACCAGATACAGTTACCCTTGAAAAGCTGAATGTGATTAAGAACAACGGCGGCAACAGAATCAGCGTCAATCCGCAGACGATTCACAACACTGTTTTAAAGGAAATCGGCAGGGCACACACGGCTGAGCAGTTCTTTGAAAGCTATAAGCTCGCCAAAGAAATTGGTTATAGAGCAGTAAACGTAGATCTAATAGCAGGTCTTCCCACAGATACATATGATGGCTTCAAAGAAACTGTGGAAAGCATTATAGCTTTACAGCCTGAAAATATAACAGTCCATGCTCTTTCGATAAAGCGTGCCTCCGACCTTATGCAGACAAGGCAGGCATCAGATGATGAGCTTGCAGAAAGCATGATAAAGTACGCCACTGAAAGACTGTTTGAGTCCGGTTATGAACCGTATTATCTCTACCGCCAAAAGAACCAGCTTGGCAACCAGGAAAACATCGGATGGACAAAGCCGGGGCTCGGCGGAATATACAACGTCAACATAATGGAAGAGGTTCAGACTATAATAGCCGTTGGCGCCGGTGGAACTACCAAGATAATAGACGGCGGATTCGAGCGTTTCTTCAACCCAAAATATCCGCTTGAATACATAAAGCATTTCGATACGGTTCTTGAAAGAAAGGACAATGCAGTAAAGCTGCTTCTCAGCAACGGTGAAGCCAATGAATAAAAACGATATTGTCGAGCTTGAAATAACCGCACTTACCAACGAAGGCAACGGCGTAGGAAGATATAAAGGCATTGCTGTATTTGTGCCCCTTACAGCTGTTGGCGACATCGTCAGCTGTAAAATTGTTAAGGTAATGAGAAGCTATGCTTACGGTATAATAGATGAAATAATCAAGCCATCGTCCGACAGGATAGAGCCGGACTGCCAAGCGTATACAAAATGCGGCGGATGCGTTACAATATAACGTGACGGTTTTCTGCCTGAAGGGGAATCCTTTCGGGCGTTGATAGATTGAGGAGGGTCCTATTTTGGAACAGTACGAACTTTTGTGGCAGTATCAGCAGGTGGACATGGAGCTGGATCAGTATGAAAAGGAGATGCGCGGCAACAGCAACCGCAAGGAGCTGCTCAAGCATCGCGATTTCCTGCTGGAACAGCAGAATGTGCTCAAGAAGATCGAGACAGATGTGGAGATCATGAGCGACCGCATGGAAGCGCTGGCGGACGAGATTGAGCGTCTGAACGGCTCTGTTGCGGAAGCGAGCGCAAATTTTGAGGCACATCGTCCCGATGATCTTGAGGAAGCGAAGAAGCAGATTGCGTCTCTCCAGAAGCTGATCACGACCATTTCCCGATATGAGAGCGAACTCGCCAAAATGCGCAAGGACTCTGAAGCCCGCGATCGCCAGCAGCGCGAGGTGCGTGTGCGTGCGGCGAAGGCGCGTGCCGAGTTTGACCGCATCAAGGTCATCTACGACGAGGAATACAAGCATGCGGCGGTCAAGCTCGAGGAGCTGAAGAAGAAGGTCGCCGAGGAAGCGAAGGACATTGATCCGGAACTGCTTGAAAAATACAAGGCGATCAAGCGTCATTCCACGCCGCCGATCACCCGGATTCATGATGACCGCTGCGGCGGCTGCAACATGCAGCTTCCGGCGGCTGACATGAACAAGATCCGCACCGGCGCCGCGTATGTGGAGTGCGAAAACTGCGGACGCATCATTCTGGTCAAGTAATTTCTTGACACAATGCACGGCGTGTGCTATAATATCGACCGTTTGTGAGGTTGCCGGGCGGCCGCGCGCCGAAAGGTGTGAGGAAAGTCCGAGCTCCATAGGGCAGAGTGCCGGGCAACACCCGGCGGGGGCGACCCCAGGGAAAGTGCAACAGAGAGATACCGCACGCTTGACGTGTAAGGGTGGAAAGGTGAGGTAAGAGCTCACCCGCGGCATGGCGACTTGTCTGCGATGTAAACCCCGCTCGGAGCAAGAAACGAAAGAGCGTTTAAGACGGCCCGTCGATGCTCTCAGGATTTCGCTTGAACCCATCGGTAACGATGGGTCTAGATAGATGACCGCCTTCAACAGAACTCGGCTTACAGGCAACGCTCACAACGTTTTGAGATTTTCGGCGCAAAACTTCGGTTTTGCGCCGTTTTTTTGTAAAAAAGGCTTGATTCACAGAATAAGGCATGGTATAATCATTCGGAAAACGCACCTGCGCCTGTTTTTGTGCGCCCTGCCGCGATACGCGGTCTGCACAAGCAAGAGGGCGCAGGGAGGGTTTAATAAAAGGAGGAAAACACACATGGCAGTTATCTCTATGAAGCAGCTGCTGGAGGCCGGCGTACACTTCGGCCATCAGACCCGTCGTT
>CALDFS010000197.1 GCA_937942105.1 uncultured Ruminococcus sp.
GTGCCAACTGCACTGATTATTTTAATGTTGTGCTCAGGCAGAAGGCTGAATATCTCCATATATTTTGCCCTTATGCTGCGGATAGTCTCAATCTTTTCAAAAATCTCCCTCGAAGCGCGGCCTGACGCTATTCTTCTGTCGCATTCCTCCGGCGGAACATCTAAAAATATACACACATCCGGTTTGATGATATCGGGGCAATTCAGGTTTGCATCCATCACCCATTTAAGGTCGGTATCCATGCCCTGATATGCAAAGGAAGAGTAATAATACCTGTCGCAGATGACGGTATAACCGTCTCTCAAAAGCGCGCCAATGCCCGACGCGGGATTAGCGCAGTGCGCAATCCTGTCCGCAAGGAAAAGCCCTGCAAGCTCTGACTGGGTGCGGCTGGTCATACCGCCCAAGGCATCCCGCACCAAGCCGCCGGTGGCGAATTGGGTAGGCTCCGCCGTTAAGGCAAGCTTTGCACCCTTGCGCTCCAAGCGTCTGGCAAGCATGGATATCTGAGTGCCCTTGCCAGACCCGTCCAGCCCTTCAAATACTATAAACATAAATTATACCCCATTTGACCGCAAGTCAACATTATTTTATCAGGGATATTATACAGCTTAAAGGGCGATAAGTCAAGCAGACTGCCGGAAGTTTGTATTATCTGACGATTCTACTCTGCGTTTTTCAGCACCTCATCCATGGGAACCCTCTTAATCCTTCTGAAATCAACCGCCGCGACTATCAGGTAGCCTATCAGCACGAACAAGAACATTTTGGCATATCCGCCCGCGCTTATTCTGAACGCAAACCAACCGGTGTAATCCATCATCATCGCCTTCCAGACATAGCGCATTACGGCTGAGCCGAGAATTACGCTTGCCGCGTCCGCGATTACGAGAATAATCGAGGTGGATATAAGGTAAAGCCCAGCAATTTCTTTACTGTCGTATCCTAAAATCTTGGTGAGCGAGATTGCGTTTTCGTTTTTCTCGATGATAATTTTTGTCAGCAGATATATCATCACCGCCGAAAGAAGTATGCACAGCACCTGGAAATACTGCATATACGCGCCCATGGAATGGTCGAGCTGGTCGCACATTTTGGTTATATCGTGCTGAGTGATGACTGTTGCGATATTGTCCGCACTGATATCGTCAAGCTCGGAGTTGGAAAGATATCCGGTGAATTCGCCCTCTTCAAGCCCGAATACCGTGCGGAACTGCTCCATCGGCAGGAAAGCCGATAAGCTCAGCGATTTATCGTAGAATCCGGCGACCTTGAAGGTATACTGCCTGTTTTCGTATTTTTCTTCGAGGGTGATATCATCGCCGGCTGAAATACCGTACTTATCGCGGAAGGAATCAGAAAGGTATATCTCCCCGTCTTTAAGCGAGCTTAGACCGGAGATTTCAACGTATCTGCTGTTATCAGTTATTCCGTAGACCGAAATTTCCTCGCTCCTGCCATCCTGGCTGATTTTCAGGGCGGACATACAGAACTGCTCCGCTTCGCCGTTCCGGGTGGTGACGGCATTGCCGGCATCATCCTCATACGATTTTAAGACATACTGGTAGTCGGAGAACATCATTTCAGAGGCGTTTGATTTGTAGAAATCAAGCGTATCCGGCATGCCGACTGCCATTGCAAGCATTACCATAATAAAGAACACGCCGCAGAACAGAATAAGGTAGTTTGGAATATTTTGCAGGATGATTCGCAGGCGGAAGCGGCTTAAAAAGCTCCACTTAGGAAGGCGGACAGCTTTTTTGCGCCTGCTCTTTTTCAGCTCGCCCCTTAAAAATTCCAGCGGGGTATGCTGCAATTCCTTTGTGATGATTATAAGGTTGACTGCAAGCATCAGTGCCACAGGGATACAGGTGGTTTTGATGAATGCGTAAGGGCTCCAGAGTGTTTCGTAGGTCGGCAGGCTGTAGCTGTTATAGTACATTGATACAACTACGTTTTTAAAGACGGTATATCCCATAAGATTTCCCGCCGCCGCGCCGAACAGCGTCACAATCACCGGCATTGCAAGGTAGTGCGCAATAAGCTCGCCCTTGGTGTAGCCGGATGCGCGCAGGGTGCCTATTGCCTTGGCTTCACGCGCGATGGTGTTGCTGACCGTTACTGCAAATATGAACGCGATTATAACTATCAGGATATCCAAAAGTACCCCGCCCATTGCCATATCCGAGCCCATATCATCTTCCGCGAAGGTGACAGCCGGGTTTAAGTATCTTGGCAAAAAGTCCAAAAGCTCATTTTCATGGGCGACTGTCTGGGTCAGCAGAGCGGGCAGAAAATCATCCGCAAGTGCTTTTTCCTGCTTTTCATCCGAAACGGCGGCATCATACCGCCAGGCATAATTATAGTGAATCGGCGATTCAAGACGGTCAAAGCCATCCTGCGTTACCATGGCGACGTTGAACTTTATTGCGTCGAACATGAAATCGGTGCTCTTTTCGTGGAGGGTGGAGTAGTTGACGTATGCAATCAGCCCGACGACCTTAAAGCTCTTTCCGCCGACGGTTATGCTGTTTCCGACCTTGATACCGATATTGTCGGCGTGCATGCGGTCGATGGCTATTTCGTCAGCGGTTTCGGGTAGCCGCCCGTCCATAATACAGGCTAAATTAATCGACTCGGTTTTTGTAAACACCCTGACTGTGCCGTCGGAGCTGCCGTCGTTATTGTTATCCTCGGTTTCGTTGCGGAAGAAGTTTTCATAGACCTTCACCGGTACCGGTTTTAAGTCTGTGTCGTTAAGGCGATATTTTTCCTCGGCTTCGGCGTATTCTTGATCGATTTCTTCAAGGATCTCGCTCCACGCCTCGTCGTAGGCGGTTGTGTAAGCTTCATCGTATGCAGACTGATACGCTTCGTCATAGGCTTCTGAATATGCAGACTTATATTCATTGCTCTGCTTGGCCTGAGCGATTGCATCGGCGAGCATACTATCCGCAGCCACTTCGCTAAGTCCCTGAGCCATAAGGGAAGCTTTTGTCTGCTCTTCAAAGGCTTTATCGAACTCGGATTGGAACTCATCATCAAATTTTTGGGTGAATTCTTTGATAAATTCCGCCTCAAATTTATCGTCAAGCTCGGATTTTGCCTTATCGGTGTAGTATGACTTTATATCCGCCATCTCGCCGGAGCTTATATCGATAAGAAGCTGTGTATCCGCCCTTTCGGACAGCTCGAAGTGACCGTCTTCGAGTATGTATTTATCTGCGCTTTCCTGCGCTGCGGTCATCATGCTGTTATTCGCAACATACATACCTGACACGAACCCGATGACAAGTATCAAAAACAGGCTTACGACCAGATATTTCCGCCAGTCACCCGCAAGCTCCTTAGGAATGCGCTTGACAAGCGGGTTTTTTATTTTGTTTTTCATGGTTGATTTTCCTTTCGCACATGGTTTAGTTTGAAAGATGAAAGTATGACGATTACTAAGTTAGAGCCGTCCCATCCTCTTTATCAAAAGTCCGGCGTTTCCGTCCTACAATTGCAAACAAAAGTATTTTATATGCAGTGACTTTCCGACCAAACAAAAATACTGCCAACGACGGAGGAAAGGCTGCTGACGGCAAAACAAAAGTATGACTACTACTAAGTTCGAGCCGTCAGCTTACCACTCTAATTCCGACGCCGAAATCTTATTCTCATTATACCGATTCGACCTTACACCGCCGTCTCTGAGCTTTATCACATGATCTGCCATATCCTTGATTGCTTCATTATGCGTTACCATGATAACGGTGCTGCCGTACTTCTCATTTATCTCCTCAATAAGCTTCAGAATCTCCTTTGAGGTGGTATAATCCAGCGCGCCGGTCGGCTCATCGCACAGAAGGATATCGGGATTCTTCACTATTGCCCTGCCAATGGAGACTCTTTGCTGCTGCCCGCCCGAAAGCTGGTTGGGAAGCTTATATCTATGCTCATACAAGCCCAGCGTATGCAAAAGCTCATCGATATCAAGCGGGCTGTCCGACAGATACGCCCCTACCTCAATATTCTCCTTTACATTCAGGTTGCCGATTAGGTTATACATCTGGAAGACATATCCCAGATGTCTGCGGCGGTATTGGGTGAGCTGTTTTTCGCCCAGCTCCTTCAGCTTATCGCCGTTTATCGAGATATAACCCGAATCCGCGCTGTCTATGCCGCCGATGATATTTAAAAGCGTAGTCTTGCCGCAGCCGGAGTGGCCGAGGATAGCGACAAATTCACTCTCTCGGAATTCAAGGTCAATTCCTTTGAGAGCATGTACGGTAGAATCGGCGGACAGATAGTCCTTTCTGATGTCTTTGAGCTTAAGCATTCTGTTCCCTTCCAGACCAAGTATTTATTGACATAAAGGCATTTCTGCGTTAAAATGTCATAGCTGTCCGCAAAGACACATGCTTCCGTAGCTCAGCAGGATAGAGCATTCGCCTCCTAAGCGAAAGGCCGCGCGTTCGAATCGCGCCGGGGACGCCAAGCCGGAGCAAAGCACGCTTTGCTCCGGCTTTT
>CALDFS010000198.1 GCA_937942105.1 uncultured Ruminococcus sp.
CACATGGCCTAGAAGCTTTATGCCCTCCAACCAGCAGGACAGAAACAAGGTTGCCAAGATGAAGCAGATACCTGTTCACGACCTTATAAGGGATAAGAACCTTCTGTTTGTTGACGATTCGATTGTAAGGGGCACTCAGCTGCGTGAGACGGTTGAATTCCTATCCGAAAACGGCGCAAAGAGCGTTCATATGCGCTCAGCCTGCCCGCCGATTATGTATGGCTGCAAGTACTTGGCATTTTCGCGCTCCACCAGCGAGATGGAGCTTATCACCCGCGCCACCATAATGGAATTAGAGGGCGAGGAGGGCATGAACCATCTGGATGAATACAGCGACGCTTCAACCGAGCGCGGCAAGGCCATGCGAAAGGCTATCTGCTCGAAGCTTCATTTTGATTCGCTGGAGTTTCAGACCTTGGATGGTTTGTGTGAAGCCATAGGCATATGCCCCGACGATATATGTACGTATTGCTGGAACGGCAAGGAATAAAGTAATTGATAGTTGCGATAGCGTGAGAATTATAGAGATTATAGTTTTCGCGCTACTGTCTTTCAAAGACTTATGAGAGGACAACTGTCTGCAAGACAATATAACTGCCCGTAAGGGCAATATAACTGCCGATAGGCAATATCACGAAGAATCAAAATAAGAAAGGACGATAAAAATCATGAATGAAATCTCAAAATCCGATAGCTATGCCGCCGCTGGCGTGGATATAACCGCAGGATACAAGGCGGTTGAGCTGATGAAAAAGCATATCGCCAAAACTATGACTGCCGGCGTGTGCTCCGACGTGGGCGGCTTCGGCGGGCTGTTCGAGCTTGATACAAAGGGCATTAAAAAGCCGGTTCTGGTAAGCGGAACAGACGGCGTTGGAACCAAGCTTAAAATCGCGTTTCTGATGGATAAGCACGATACCGTTGGTATCGACTGCGTTGCAATGTGCGTAAACGATATCATCTGCTGCGGAGCCAAGCCTTTGTTCTTCCTTGATTATATCGCCTGCGGAAAGAACTACCCCGAAAAGATAGCCGATATAGTAAAGGGTGTGTGCGATGGCTGCGTTCAGTCGGAAGCCGCTCTTATCGGCGGAGAGACTGCCGAAATGCCCGGCTTCTACCCCATAGATGAATACGACCTTGCCGGCTTCAGTGTAGGCGTAGTCGATAAGGATAAGATAATAGACAATAAAACCATGCGCGAGGGGGACGTTATCATCGCCCTGCCATCAAGCGGCGTTCACTCCAACGGCTTCTCGCTGGTAAGAAAGGTTTTCGACGTTGAGAACGCCGACATCAAGTCGCCTGTAGAAGCCTTAGGCGGCAAATCCATCGGCGAAACATTGCTTACCCCCACAAAGATATACGTCAAGCCGGTAATGGAGCTTTTGAAGAGCGTAAAGGTAAAGGGAATCTCTCACATCACCGGCGGCGGCTTCTATGAGAATATTCCGAGAAGCATCCCGGACGGCTTAGGTGCTAAGATTGCCAAGGCGGACGTTAAGGTTCTGCCCATATTCAAGCTGATAGCCGAGCGCGGCGGAATATCCGAGCGGGATATGTTCAACACCTTCAACATGGGCGTTGGAATGAGCATAGTTGTAGCCCCTGAAGACGCTGACAGGGCTTTGGAGATACTTGCGTCTTGCGGCGAACAGGCATATGTTGTAGGCTCGATAATCAAATCGGACGTTAAGATTACTCTTGAATAAACAATATTGAATAAAGCTGAGCGGAAAGGACGGTCTTGAAATGAAAAAAACAGCCAGAATTGCGGTTTTGGTATCGGGCGGGGGAACGAATTTGCAGGCGCTGATAAACGCCGAAGCAAAGGGCGAGCTTAAAAGCGGCAAAATAACGCTTGTAATCTCTAACAAGGCGGGCGCATATGCGCTGGAGCGCGCCAAAAAGGCAGGAATTCGCGCCGAAACGGTTCTGAAGAAGGAACTCGGCTCGCAGGAGGCTTTTGAGAGTAAAATCGTCAGCCTTCTGGATGAAGAGGGCATAGACCTTATAATACTTGCAGGGTTCTTAGCTATTCTTTCCGCCGACTTCACTAAAAGATACCCGAAAAGGATAATAAACATTCATCCTTCGCTGATACCCTCCTTCTGCGGAGCGGGGTTCTATGGACTTAAGGTGCACGAAGCCGCCCTGCAAAAGGGAGTAAAGGTAACCGGCGCTACCGTTCACTTTGTAAACGAAATTCCGGACGGCGGCGAAATCATCATTCAGAAGGCAGTAAACATCCGCGAGGATGACACCCCCGAAACCCTGCAAAAGCGGGTGATGAAGCTTGCCGAGTGGAAGATACTTCCTGCGGCGGCGGAGAAGGTCTGCGCGGATATTATCAACGAGAAATAATAAGGAGAGATTATTATGAACATCTATGCAATAAACAACATTGGCGAGCTTATCAGGGACAATACCTACGTTGGCAGAGGAATAGTAATAGGCAAGTCGGCAGACGGCAAAAAGGCAGTTTCTGCCTACTTTATCATGGGCAGAAGCGCCAACAGCCGCAACAGAATCTTTGTCGAGAGGGATAATGCTTTGTTCACCGAGCCCTACGACGCTTCGAAGGTGGAAGACCCCAGCCTGATTATCTATGCGGCGGTCAGAAGGCTTAAAAACAAGCTTATAGTCACCAACGGCGACCAGACCGACACTATATACAACGGCGTGAATGCAGGTTTAAGCTTTGCAGGCTCGCTGACCTCACGCGAGTTCGAGCCGGATAAGCCCAACTTCACACCACGAATCAGCGGCATGCTTACCTTTGACGGCGGCGATTTTAAGTACGATATGAGCATATTAAAGAGCGCAGACCCCGAGGGCACCGCATGCAACCGCTATGCCTTCAGCTATTCGCCGATTGCGGGCTTAGGTCACTTCATTCATACCTACGTCTGCGACGGAAACCCGATTCCTACCTTCCAGGGCGAGCCGGAAAGAGTTGCAATACCTGACGATATCGACGAATTCACCGATACCCTTTGGGCAAACCTGAATGAGGATAACAAAATTTCCCTTTACGTTATATATACCGACCTTGAAACCGGCAAAGAGGAAACAAGGCTTATAAACAAGAATAAATAATAAACGGAGGATAAAGCAATGAAAGAATTTGAACTTAAATACGGCTGCAACCCCAACCAGAAGCCCTCTAAAATCTACATGCAGGACGGAAGCGAGCTTCCAATTGAGATTTTAAACGGCAGACCGGGCTATATCAACTTTTTGGACGCTTTCAATTCCTGGCAGCTTGTGAAGGAGCTTAAAGAAGCCTTGGGTCTTCCTGCTGTAACCTCCTTCAAGCACGTAAGCCCCACCTCGGCGGCGGTAGGCATAACGCTTTCGGACAAGCTTAAAAAGGCTTGCTTTGTAGACGATATCGCAGGGTTAGACGATTCCCCCCTTGCCTGTGCATATGCAAGGGCAAGAGGAACCGACAGAATGTGTTCCTTCGGCGACTGGGTAGCTTTGTCGGATGTGTGCGACGTTACCACCGCCAAGCTTATCAAGCGCGAGGTTTCGGACGGTATAATCGCCCCCGGATACGAGCCTGAGGCCTTGGAGATTCTTAAATCCAAACGCAAGGGAAGCTACAATATAGTTAAAATCGACCCCGACTATGTTCCCGACCCGCAGGAGCATAAGCAGGTATATGGCATAACCTTTGAGCAGGGAAGAAACAACTTCAAGATTAACCGCGAGCTTCTTTCAAATATAGTAACCGACAATAAGGAGCTGCCCGAGGAAGCCGTTCGCGACCTTATAATCTCGCTCATCACACTTAAATACACCCAGTCCAACTCGGTTTGCTTTGCGTATGACGGTC
>CALDFS010000199.1 GCA_937942105.1 uncultured Ruminococcus sp.
CACAGTGCTTCACGAAAAAGAATGAGTTCGGATTTGCACTATTTGGTGGAGGCGACGAGAATCGAACTCGTGTCCGAAAACCCATCCTGCAAACCTTCTACGAGTGTAGCTTATCCTTTACATTCCCTCGGCCGGCGCGGACAAGCACGCTCCAAGCCTTGGTATCCGGTAATTCATTCGCCGGTCACCGGAGTCGCCGACGAACGTTCACTGCTAAGCGACGCCCAGACCGATGCCGCAGTGCTCATCGGCAGGACGGGCTGCTATTAGGCAGCAGCCAATTCTAAACTGTTATTGTCGTTTAAAATTTAATTTTGCGCCGTTTTAAGAGAATGGCGCTTCCTCTACTCGCTTATTCGCCATCAAGATCCCCGTCGAAACCTTTACGCCCCCTTATATTTCGCGCTGCGGATCATCCCGCATTATTATTATACAACACTATAAGCAGATTGTCAATATCAACTGTTTTACTTTTGTGGGATATTATAGATATCATCCCTGGGCTTTTATGATATACGCCGCGTCTGGCTTGCGGGCTGCTATAGAGCTGTGCCCGCAGGATCTGGCGCGGCGTATCTTAAAAATCAATCTTTCGTGATGCTTTTATCAGGCTAAGCCTGCATCATCTTATCTGACTGTGAACAGCAGCTCGTCATCTCCGCATTCAACGGGGTCGTCTACAACTATGTCTATAGCGCCGCTGTCGTCGCTTCCGGGCTGGATCCATCTGCTTGTTCTGCCGTATTCATGACCGCATTCTGCGCAGACGTACCACTGATAGAAGCTGTCGGTGTACAGACCGTGAGAGTCTGGCTTGTGAAGTCTTGCCATGCCGCTGTAGAAGTGGTAGGTATCGTTGAGGTAGGTTATCGTCGGTCTATACATATAGGAATACTGAAGCACTCCGCAGTAGCGGCAGACGCCGTTGCGGAAGCTGTGCCCGCTGGAGCTTGCATAGATAGTCTTGCCATATGACAGAACAGCTCCGCAGCCCAGGCAATGTGTATCGCCGGTGTAGCCGTTAGCTATGCAGGTCGCCTTTACTGCTCCGCGAATTTCGGTGCCGCCTGCGTGATTTGTACTGTCGATTGAAAGGGATACATCTGCAATTTCGTTGCTGCCTTCGGAATCGGAGTAATTCTTTCCGCACTTTTTGCAGTGATAATGCGCGATGTTTCCGGCTCTGGTGCAGGTAGGCGTTATTGCCGCTATATACTCAAGCTCATGGCTGTGCTGAAGCGCAGGGATGGATTCCGTCCTTGTTCTTTCGCAGACAGTGCAGGTGAAGGTCTTAACGCCATCTTTTTCCTCGGTGGGCTGGGTGGTTATAACTCCATTGTCCCAAGTATGCGGGGTGAAGTCCAGCTTTCCGTCACAGCCGGAGCAGGTGTGCCAGTGGAAGCCATCGTCATGTGACCAGTCGGCGGAGATGCTGTGGCTTATCATCGGCAGAATCACGCTGTTATGGTCGCTGATCTCGGCGGTACCTTCGGAATCTGTAAACCATTTGCCGCAGGTGCAGGTGTAATATGCCAGGTTGCCGGTTTCGGTGCAGGTGGGTTTCTTCTCCGGCACAAGCGTAAGGCTGTGGGTGTGACCGGGGTCAAGCTTGGGTATGGTTTCAATGACGACCTTTCCACATACTGTGCAGGTGCTGGTCTTCTTGCCCTCGGCGGCTTCGGTGGGCTGTATAATCACTACGTTCCATGAGTGACCTGCTATTCCGGTCTTATTGCCGCATTCGCATTCATGCCAGTGGCTGGTATCGTCATATTCCCATGTATCGGGGTAGGTGTGACCCTTTGCCGGGATAACCGTTGAAGCCAGAGTTATTTCAGTCTTGCCGTCCTCAGAGAAGTACTTGCCGCATGCCGAGCAGTGATTATAAGCGATATTTCCAGCTTCGGTGCAGGTGGCGTTCTTCGCGGGGGTGAGGGTAAATGTGTGACCCTTTGCCGGGATAACCGTTGAAGCCAGAGTTATTTCGGTCGCTCCGTCCTCAGAGAAGTACTTGCCGCATGCTGAGCAGTGATTATAAGCGATATTTCCTGCTTCGGTGCAGGTGGCGTTCTTTGCGGGGGTGAGGGTAAATGTGTGGGTGTGTTCGAGCTTTGAAACAGCTTCGGTCTTGGTGGCTTTGCAGGTAGTGCAGGTGAAGGTCTTAACGCCCTCTTTATTCTCGGTGGGCTTGGTGGTTATAACGCCATCATCCCAATCATGAGCCGCCTTTTCAAGAAGCTCGTCACAGCCGGAGCAGGTGTGCCAGTGGTTGGTATCGTCATTAGACCAGACCTCGCTGGGCTTGTGGGTATGTGCAAGGTGGGGTATTTCCTCGGTCTTTGTAGCTCCGCAGACGGTGCAGGTAAATGTTTTAACGCCCTTGGCGGATTCTGTTGCGGGTGTGGTTATCTTGCCATCATCCCACTTGTGAGCTTCCTTGTCGATAAGCTCGTCACAGCCGGAGCAGGTGTGCCAGTGGTTTGTATCATCCTTGGACCAGGCCTCGCTGGGCTTGTGAGTGTGCGCAAGCTGAGGTATCTCCTCGGTCTTTGTAGCTCCGCAGACGGTGCAGGTGTATGTTTTAACGCCCTTGGCGGATTCTGTTGCAGGGGTGGTTATATTGCCATCATCCCACTTGTGAGCTTCCTTGTCGATAAGCTCGTCACAGCCGGAGCAGGTGTGCCAGTGGTTGGTATCGTCTTTAGACCACTCTTCGGAGAAGGTGTGGGAGTGTTCAAGCTTTGCAATGTCTTCTGTCTTGGTAGCGTTGCAGATAGCACAGGTGAAGGTTTTAACGCCCTTAGAGGTTTCGGTGGGCTGGGTGGTTACCTTGCCCTCGTCCCACTTGTGGGCTTCCTTGTCGATAGACTCGTCCTTGTGCTCGCAGGTGGCGGCGTGCCAATGGTAGGTATCATCTTTAGACCATTCGGTGGAGAAGGTGTGGGAGTGCGGCTTTTCCCCATAGCTCAAAGTAGAAGGGGTAAGTATATCCTTGGAAATAAGCGACGTTGTATCGCTGTCATACATATATGTCACGCCGGCGACCTTATAGCCGTTTGATATAAGCTCTACACCCTTAAGGCAGAGCTTATCGGGGGAGCCGATAGTGCCGGTATCGCAGTTGGTAACGTCAACAACATAGCTTTTGCCGTCAAGCACTACTAAGTTCCACATATGAGCGCCCGCGCCGGTGCCGCCCTTCATAGTTCCGGTTACGGTGTAGCACTCGATATCGGCAAGCTCGCACAGGTACTTGAACGCCTTGGAATATCCCTCGCAGACGACGTTGGTTTTTTCGTCGCCATCGAAGACGTTGGTAAGCTGGAAGGAATCGCCGTAGGCTCCGCCATTGGCGGCTGCGGTGTCATAGCTTACCAGCTTGCAGATTTCGTCCTTAAAATATTTTACCTTTTCGGCATCGCCTGATGGAGCCTTTTTAACTATGTCTTCGGCATTTTTTACAGCCTTGTTTGCAGCGCTGATTTTGGCGGGGTCGGTCGTATATTCATTCGCCCCGCGGTAGCTTGAAGCTACCTTCATTAATACCGATGACAGTATGTAGCTGCTGCCGTTGCTCATAATGCCAAAGCTTGTTCCGGCGGTTTTATCATACCAGTAAAGCTCGGAAGAACAGTCTAGCAGAAGAGCGTCTAACACCTTGCCAACTTTTTGTTTAAATTCTTCCTCGTTTGCCACTGTGATTTTAATATTCAGGTTTGTGAATTCGGTGCTGCTTTCTTCACCGCTTGCTATCTTCTTGATTTTTGAAAGAAGCGTGGTATATGCAGCCTGAAGCTCAGCGTCAAGCTTATCCCTGCCGCTGGTGGTGGAATAGGTCTGCACCCCGCCGCCATAGAACAGCCCTTCAACGTATTGGTCGAACAGCTCATCGTTATCGGCGGCGCCGGGCTGGGTTACCGTAGCCTTAGGCGAGCCGCTTTCAAGCCCCGCGGCGAATGCCGAAGCCGTCATCGAAAGCAGCATTGATGCACTCAGCGCGAGTGCTGCGGCTTTTTTAAGTAAATTCTTTTTCAAGGGGATCCCTCCTTATAATTCCTGCAAAACGCAGGTGAATGCCGCGCGGAATAAGCGCTCCGCCGGCGTTTGGTTGTTCTGTTAAAAGCTGATAATAAGTGCTTTGAATACAATTATCCAAATATAGTATAGCATATTGCATTGCGGCGTGTCAAGAGGAAATAGGGTGAACAATGTGTGAAATCTATATAAAGCCGACAGCTGTGCGTTTCTTGACAAGTTCAAACAACTGTACGTTCACAAGTTAACAACTGTGCGTTCACAAGTTGACAATCCCGCTTTAAAGGAGTATAATATCATAGTTCGGCGGCGGATTATCTGCGGATTATCGCGCTGGCGCCGTTACATCACACATTATATTATATTGGAGAGATTATTATGAGATCAAGCGGAATCCTGATGGGCGTGGCGTCGCTTCCCGGAAAGTATGGCATAGGCAAGCTGGGCGCCGAGGCACGCGCATTTGTTGATTTTCTGAAAAAGGCTAAGCAGCACTATTGGCAGATTCTGCCCCTTGCACCCACCGGCTACGGCGATTCGCCCTACCAATCCTGCTCGTGCTCGGCGGGAAATCCTTATTTTATAGACCTTGAAACGCTCGAAGCCGAGGGACTTTTAAAGCCGGAGGATTACAAAAACGTCGCCTTTGGGGACAATCCGCGCTACATTCACTACGGTATGCTTTACGAAACGGTTGCGCCGGTATTAAGAAAGGCGTATTCACGGTTCACGCCGGATGATGACTACCGCCAGTTCTTAGAAAAAAACTACGACTGGGTTGGCGACTATGCGCTGTTCATGGCAGTTAAGGACGATAACGGCGGCAAGCCGTGGTACGAGTGGGAGCGCCCCTTAAAGATGGCTGAGCCGTGGGCGTTAGAGGACGCTAAGCGCCGCCTTGAGAAGGAAATCGGCTTTTACATATTCGTTCAGTATGAGTTCTACAAGCAGTGGTTCGCGCTGAAAAAGTATGCCAATCAGAACGGTATTGAGATAATAGGCGATATGCCCATCTACTGCGCATATGACAGTGTGGAGGCATGGCTTCACCCCGAGCTGTTTGAGTTCGACGGCGAAAAGCGCCCGATAACCGTTGCGGGCTGCCCGCCAGATCAGTACGCCGAAAAGGGTCAGCTGTGGGGAAACCCTATATACAACTGGAAGGCAATGCAGGCAAACGGCTATAACTGGTGGGTAAGGCGGATAGGCTTTGCAACCGATTTGGTGGATGTTCTTAGGATTGACCATTTCAGGGGCTTCGCGGGGTACTATTCCATCCCGTATGGGGACAGCGACGCTATGCGAGGAAGCTGGCGGCAGGGACCCGGAATGGAGCTGTTCAATTCCTGCAACTACTGGCTGGGCAAGAAGCGCATCATTGCGGAGGACCTGGGATTCGTCACGCGGGAGGTCGGGGAGCTTTTGAAGGCTACCGGATACCCCGGAATGAAGGTATTGCAGTTTGCGTTCGACCCCAAGGCGAAGAGCGATTATCTGCCCTGCAACTTTGAGACTTCGGAGTGCGTATGCTACACCTCCACCCACGACAGCGACACTGCCAAGGGCTGGGCGGAGAAGTTAGAGGGCGAAAGCTTGAAGTATTGTCTTGAATACATGGGTATTAAGGACAAGAAGGACATCCCCGAGGGACTGTTGAGATTGGCTTGGAGCAGTACAGCGGCTATCGCTGTTGCGCAGCCGCAGGATTTGCTTGGAATCGGCAACGAGGCAAGAATTAATGTTCCCGGAACGCTTGGACTGAACTGGAGATGGAGGCTGGGCGAGGAGGATTGCTCGGATGAGCTGGCAGAGAAGCTGGCGCGGTTGAATAAGGTATACAACAGATGTTAAAATCAGGTGACAAGCAAAAATCCACCACCTGCGAAACCTGCGCAAACTACGTCTGGGACGAGGACTGGGAGGAATACTCCTGCATGGTAAACCTCGACGAAGACGAATATGCAAGGTTCATATCCGAAACAAATTACTCATGTCCTTATTATAGGCTTGATGATGAGTATAAGATTGCAAGAAAGCAGTAAAAGGATCATGCCAATGATAACCACAAAAAGATGCATCCTGCGCAGACTGTCTCTTGAGGACGCTGAAGATCTTTACAGCGTTCTTTCCGACGGCGAGGTGATGAAATACATAGAGCCGCCGTTTGATATGGATAAGACGCTCGAATTCATCAAAACCGCTGGGCTGTGCGAACCGCCGCTTGTCTTAGCTGTTGAGTGGAGGGAGAACGGCAGGGGGATAGGCCATGCGGTCTTTCATCCGTATGATAAGTCCTTCTATGAAATCGGCTGGATACTGCACCGCGATTACTGGGGAAAGGGAATCGCGGATGAGCTTACATCCGCACTGACAGCGCGCGCAACCGAGCTTAAAGCCGCCGGCTGTGTTATAGAATGTGACCCGTGTCAGACGGCAAGCGGGCGAATCGCGGTCAAAAACGGCTTTACATATGAGGGGCAAAGCGGCGGGCTGGATATATACCGCCTGACGCTGTGAGCATATCCCGAAAAATACTATAAAGGAGAGATAAAAATGGCATACAACTTCAACCCTGAAAAGGCGGCGAATGGGTGCATTGAGTGGATTCGCCGGTGGTTTGACGAAAACGGAAAGGGCTGTTCGGCGGTACTGGGGATTTCCGGCGGAAAGGATTCCTCGGTGGCGGCGGCGCTCTGCGCCAAAGCTTTGGGCGCGGAGCGGGTTATAGGCGTTCTTATGCCGCAGGGCGAGCAGTTTGATATAGACTACTCCCACGAGCTTTGCGAGATATTGGGAATCCGCGAAATCGAGGTCAATATCGGGGATACCGTTGCGGCGCTTCGGGCGGCACTGCCGTTTGAGCCTTCGGTGCAGACGGTTACAAACATCCCGCCGAGGATAAGGATGGCGGTGCTCTATGCTGTCTCGCAGACCCACAACGGCAGGGTGGCGAACACCTGCAATCTGTCCGAGGACTGGGTGGGCTATGCCACGCGGTACGGCGACGGCGCGGGGGATTTCGGTCCGATATCGCACTTCACTGTGCAGGAGGTAAAGGCGATAGGCAGGTATCTGGGGCTGCCTGAAAAGTTTGTGGAAAAGCCGCCGCTTGACGGGCTTTGCGGCAAGACTGATGAGGACAATCTGGGCTTTACCTATGCCGTGCTTGACGCCTACATTCGAGAGGGTATAGAGCCGCCGGCGGATATCAAGGATAAAATCGACCGTCTGCACAGGATAAATCAGTTTAAGCTTAGGTATTTTGATACGTTTTTGTACACGGAAGACTGATTCGGTATAGGAAGTATTGATTGATGTATTATAATAACAGCCATACGCTTTTTTGGAGACGTATGGCTGTTTTGCTTGCTGCTTGTGTGGCTTTTTTGAGGAGTCCGGTCACAGGGGCAGGCGCGCCACCAATACGCACAAACTGCCCTTACAATATAGCTCTGTGCAAACTGCAAAAACCACTAAACTAAAGTCGGGCGTTTACGTCCAAAAAATCAGAAAAAATAAGAGAGATGCGCAGAAACTTGCACATCTCTCAAAGCCAAAATCAACGACGGAGTAAACGCGGCTGACGCCAAAACAAACAGACGGAGATTACAAACTCTGCGGCGTCAGCTTTCTAAAAACGCCAGTGTAAACGCCGCAGGTGAATTCCAATAAATGGTTATCTCGTTGATGGAATAAAACTCCATCCTGTCAACATAGCACTTCATGGGCGGTGTGCCCTCGGGGATAAATTGCCTTGCTTCTCTCTCCGCAGGGCGGCTGTTCGGTCCTCCGCTGACCATGCCGGGGATGCACTCCTCTATCTCGTCGGCAAACGCGGGGCGGAGGTGGGGGTAATTATACGCAAATTCGCCGTTGCCGGTAACATAGCTAACGCCAACGGCGTTTACCCCCATCAGCACATCGAGCTGAGCCTTGGCGGTATCGCGGAATTCGTCCGTATGGCAGACGGTATCGGCAATTGCGCAGACCATGGCGTTTTTCATCAGACCCATGTTGCTGCCCCAGTTATAGTCCCTCTCGGTCAGCGCGCAGGAGTAGCCGCTGCGCGAAGACAGCCACTTCACACGCCTTGCGTGGTTATAAAACATCTCCCTGAAAGCGCCGTCCCACTCCTTATTCTTTTCGGAATTCTGGTTCAGGATATAGCTAAGCGCCCCAAGCCCTCCGACCGAGCCAACGCCCAGCTCCGTCCTTGAAAAGTCGTATACAAGATATGACTGCATTGCTTCGTGATATTCGCGCTTGCCGGTGGCGGAATAAAGCTCCGCAAACGCCCAGAAGCGGTTATCCTTATCGCCGCCCTCGCCATAGCCGCCGGTGCCGCAGCCTTCGGGGTTGCTAAAGCCTATGAACTGCGGGTTATCCTTTAGCCACTCGGCGGTTTTTTCTGCCGCACGTAGCAGAATTGCAGAATATTCTGGGTCAAAGGGCTTATATACCCTTGAAGCCAGCGCGCAGACCGCCGCGAAATCCGCCGTTGCCATGCTAGAAACCGGCAAAAGATACATCTGCTCGCGGTCAAGCTCGGGCATTACGAATTCGGCGTGATGAGCTGTCGTGGCTTTGTGATACACTGAGCCGTCCTGCTTCTGCATCTTCAAAAGCCAGTCAAGCTCGTATTTGCATTCGGCAAGCCAGTCGGGGAGCTTTCCTTTACTTTCCGGGATGTTCATATCAAGACTACCTGCCGCCTTGGGGTATAGGATATATGCATAAAGAAGCTGCGCGCAGGCGACTGCGCCCGGGGTGACGTATCTGCCATAGTCGCCGGCATCGTGCCAGCCACCTGTGACGTCCTTTTCTATGCTGTGGTCGAGCCAGTCGACCGCTCTACCGGTGTGGCAGGCGGCGTGGGTGAATTTTCCGGCGTGTCGGGACTCAAGCTCCATCCCGCAGCGCAGGTAGTAATATGCGCGCATAACATCGCGGAAGAGCTTTTTATTCACATTCTCGCCCACCGAGAATTTTGGGGATGCTATGCCGCCCGCAGCTATCCTGTATTCGCCGATTGCGGTAAGGGCGGAGAAATCCGCAATGTAAACATCATCCCCCGAGGCGCGGTCCTGCCCGAAATGGGAACAGGCTGCGCTGAAGACCTCGCTTCCGTCCGCCGCGATTACGCTGAAGCTTTCAGCGGGGAAGTTAAGAACCGCTTTTTTGATGTCGGCAGGGTAGTAGCCCGCCTGATTTACGAAGATTTTGTTTGATTGTGTCATGATAAAACCCCGTTTCTGCGGCTTGCGCCGCAAGTGATAAGTGATTCGCTTCGCTGGTGATAAGTGATACAAGCGTTTCACTGCGATGAAACGCCGACGGCGCGATAAGGTATCGGCTCCGCCGATGGATTAAAGAACCGCTTCGCGGTCGTTTCGCGGGCTTCGCCCTTGCTCAGCTTATGCTTTTGGGTATG
>CALDFS010000200.1 GCA_937942105.1 uncultured Ruminococcus sp.
CGCCGTTGAAAAGGCAAAGACGATTGCTGCGGTTATAATAAATACAGCCCACTTTATCGCCGTTTTCAGCGGGAGCGGAAGCGGCTTTATAGGTTTACTGCGCATTTTCAAAGCCCGAACCCTTTCCGTCGAAATCGACTATTACATATACCGTTTTCAGCTTTTCGCAGTCTATTACAGGGGATACCAAAGCGTGCTTGCTAAGACCGTTTTCCGATATCTCAATCTCGCTGACGGTGCCCACCACCAGCCCCTTTGGAACAATTCCCGAATAGCCCGAGGTGATGATAATGTCGCCGTCCGCAAGCGCGCAGTCAAGGGGAATGTATATCATACGCATAAGCTTGTCGGAAGCCAGAACATAGCTTCCCTCGGTAACGCCCGTCTCGCCGGTACGAACGCAGTAAACGCCTATGGAGATGTCGTTTGATATGATTGCCGTAACCTTGGAGTAGGTATATTCAACCTCGCTTACAAAGCCCGCCAAGCCGTCCCGCGTTACAACGGGGTCGTTGACCTCAACGCCGTCCTTAGCGCCCTTGTCGATAAAGAAGGAGCCGAAAACGTCGTTGGCGGTTCTGCCTATAACCGTGCATGGCTCGGAAAACTCGATGCCCTCGCTCGCCTCGGCAAGCTCCACCATCTCACGCAGGTGCTCGTTTTCCTGCTTTACCTGAATGTAGTCTGCCATCTGCGCGGTCAAGCGCGCTATCTCATCGCGCAGCTCGGCATTCTCGCGGTAATAGTCGCCGGCGTTTACAAGCATGTCTATGCGTGATGTGACCCAAGATGAGATGGTGTTTGATATTTTCTGCACAGGAGAAAGAACGGTCCCTATCGCCGAGCTTACAAAGTTCGATGAAGAGGAAACCGCCGCATAAATCATTATTCCGGCAAAAAGCGCGCATATGCAAAGGATAACCTTGAATTTTTTGCTGGAAAAGAATTCTTTCATTGCTGCTCTCCTTAGAATATCAAGACGCTAATGATTGATTGATGCTGATATTTAATCGATAATAAATCCAAAAAAGCGGCACAACAGAAGTATAAACTTGTGTTGAACCGCCTTTTTATCAGTAAGAGTTATCGTTGCCATTAAGCACATCATGCAGCTCCTCAATATTTTCAAGCAGCTTGCCTGTTCCGTCTACAACGCAGTCGAGCGGTCTCTCCGCAATGTATACCGGTATGCCGGTCTCCTCGTTGATAAGCTTGTCAAGCCCGCGAAGCATAGCTCCGCCGCCCGCAAGGGTTATTCCCTGGTCGATGATGTCAGCCGAAAGCTCGGGCGGGGTGCGCTCCAACGTCACCTTAATCGCCTCAACAATATGCGAAAGCGGCTCGGAAAGAGCCTCCCTTATCTCGTCTGAGGTGATGGTGATGTTCTCAGGCAGACCTGTTAAAAGGTTTCTGCCCTTTATTTCAAGCTCCTGCTCCTCGCCGACGGGGTATGCCGAGCCGATCTCGATCTTAATGTGTTCGGCGGTGCGCTCGCCTATGAGCAGGTTGTATTTCTTCTTTATAAAGTTGATGATGGATAAATCAAACTCGTCGCCCGCTACTCTTACCGAGCGGCTGGTTACTATTCCGCAGAGCGATATTACCGCAACCTCGCTGGTGCCGCCGCCGATATCAACTATCATCGAGCCGGTAGGCTCTTCAACCGGAAGCCCGGCGCCGATAGCCGCCGCCATAGGCTCCTCTACTATAGAAACCCTTTTAGCTCCCGCGCCCTCGGCAGCCTCTCTTACCGCTCTTCTTTCAACTGCGGTAACTCCTGAGGGTATGCAGATAATTACCCTCGCCTTTACCAAAGGATTGCTGCCCT
>CALDFS010000201.1 GCA_937942105.1 uncultured Ruminococcus sp.
CAGCTTTCATATTCTGTTAAAGGTGTTGACAATGCTGCACACAATGATTATAATAGATGTGTATTCTGGGAAGTGTGTCCGGTAAAAAGGGTTGGGAGACTGGCAAATGAATATAAATTATGAGAACAATATCTATATTATTGACCGGGATTTTCACCTTGTCGAGTTTGACAAGGCGGTAGAAGATTTATATCCGGGAATCAAGGTCGGCGATATCTGCTATAAGTCGGTCATGAAGCGGGATACGCCCTGTGCTCACTGCCCGATTGCCGACTGCTCGGACAATCCATCGGTTGTCTATTACGACTCTATCTATGACGGGTTCGTTGAAGCCGATTTCTGCGTGCTTACGGGCGGCAAGTTCTGCGTCACCAGACATAAGGTTGGCGTTGAGACTGAGCATATGAAAAAGCAGATAGAGCGCTCAATAGGCTTTTTCGACGCTTACAGCCATGTGTTTGTGTCTGCCTATTATGTCGAATTCTCCACCGGCACATATTCTGTTTTTAACCGCGAAAGCTTCTTTGACGAGCGATACAGCGCTGACAATCGCTGGGAACGGTTCGATGACTATATTGAAAACTTCATACATAAGGATGACAGGGAGAAGCTTTTTCAGGCCAGCCGAATCAGCACCATGCAGGCGCGGCTTCAAAAGGAATCCCGCTACTCGCTTGTGGTGCGCGAGCTTACGGCCGGCGGAATGCGCTGGCTGCGCTTTGAGGTCAACCGCGGTGTTGACAGCAACCATGCGGCAGTGAGCTTTATGGATGTTTCCGAGGAAAGGGAGAATAAAATAAAGCTGGCGCAGATGGACATTGTAAAGGCCCTGAGCAGCGATTATACCGAAATCACGCAGGTTGACCTGGAAAATAACACCTCCTGCCCCTTTAAGTCACGCGGGGAGATGGTTGATGAGGAGCTGAGAAGGGTCAATCCGTATGCGCAGACATGGTCGCGCATTATAGACAAGTACATTCCGCCGGAGGACAGGGAGGCTTTTCGCGAAAAGATCTCTCCCGCAGCTCTTATGGCAGCGCTTGAAAAAAACAATACGCTGGTAATTCCGTTCAGGACGATGATGGCCGGCAATATCCACCACTATCAGGCTAAGTTTGTAGTCGCGGGAACAAACAGAAAGCACCTGATTTTAGGCATCCGCAACGCCGATGCCGAGGTAAAGGCGGAGGAGGAAAGAAGAAAGGTCCTGCAGGACGCTCTTACCGCCGCAGAGCACGCCAACCGGGCTAAAACCACCTTCTTAAACAGTATGTCACACGATATCCGCACGCCGATGAATGCAATAATAGGCTTTACGGCACTCGCCGCTGCGCATATCGACAATAAGAAGCAGGTTGCCGACTATCTCGGCAAGATATCGGTATCGAGCGAGCATCTGCTTTCACTTATAAATGATGTTTTAGATATGAGCCGCATTGAAAGCGGAAAGGTCAAGCTTGACGAAAGGGAGACTCATCTGCCAGACGTTCTGCATGACATGCGCACGATTATTCAGGCAAACGTTCATGCAAAGCAGCTTGAGCTTTATATTGATACCGTTGATGTTGTGCACGAGGATATATACTGCGATAAGCTCAGGCTGAATCAGGTTCTTTTGAACCTTATCAGCAACGCCGTTAAATTTACGAAGCCGGGCGGAACTCTCAGCATAAGGGTAGTTGAAAAGGAGGATGCTCCCGAAGGGTACGCAAGCTATATGTTCCGCGTAAAGGATTCGGGAATTGGCATAAGCCGCGAATTTCAGGATCACATCTTTGAAGCGTTCACCCGCGAGCAGACCTCGACAGTCAGCGGAATTCAGGGCGCCGGCTTAGGCATGGCGATTACCAAGAATATCGTTGACATGATGGGCGGAACCATATCGGTCGAGAGTGAGATTGGCAAGGGCTCGGAGTTCACGGTATGCTTGCAGTTCCGCATCTGCGGAAATCCTGCGCACTTTGAGAAGATACCCAAGCTTGCGGGGCTTCACGCTCTGGTCGCCGACGATGATTTCAACACCTGTGCAAGCGTTACACGTATGCTGACTAAAATCGGCATGAGGGCGGAGTGGACGACTTCCGGCAAGGAGGCAGTCCTGCGGACCAGACTTGCCATTGAAAACGATGATGAATTCGCCGCCTACATAATCGACTGGATAATGCCGGATATGAACGGAATAGAAACCGTTCGGCGGATACGCTCAATTATCGGCGATTCAAAGCCGATAATCATACTGACAGCATATGACTGGACTGATATTGAGGAGGAAGCACGTGAAGCAGGAGTTACGGCATTCTGCTCGAAGCCGCTGTTCATGTCAGAGCTGCGCGAGGTGCTTTTAAGACCTCTTGAAGAGGAGCAAGCCTCCGCCGAGGTTTTGGAGGATATTACCGATGAAGCCTTCGCCGGCAAAAGGATACTTCTTGTTGAAGACAACGAGCTGAATCAGGAAATTGCGGCGACAATTCTTGAGGAAAAGGGATTCACCGTAGATTTGGCGGATGACGGAACGGTGGCTGTTAAAAAGGTCATGGCGGCGGACGCCGGCTTCTACGACATAATTCTGATGGATATTCAGATGCCGCAAATGGACGGATATGAGGCAACCCGCCGCATCCGTGCTCTTAAGGACAGGGCAAAGGCTAATACGCCTATATATGCTATGACTGCCAATGCCTTTGAGGAGGACAGGCAGAAGGCGCTGGACTCCGGGCTGAACGGTCATATTGCAAAGCCTATTGACATACCGAATTTAATGGCAATATTAAAGGAAGCCTTGCAGGAACAAACTTTTTCAGGAGGGGAACTGAAAAATGAAGGATAAAATAAAACACTTTCTGAGCGCCAGTCTTATCAGCGTGTGCGTTGTGTGCCTTGTGGCTTTCGGAGCGCTGGCGGTTTATCTGAACCGGCAGAACGAGCAGGCGGTTACCCAGCTGGGCAACATATATATGTCCAACATAAACAACCGTATTTCAAAGCATTTCGACGCCATAAGCGAGCAATGCCTTACCCCGATGACTACCTTTGCCCAGAACATTCCTCCAATGTGCGAAAGCAACAAGGAGGAATATCTGAAGTGGATGACCTACTACGGTCACAGCCGAAATTATGAATCGGTGAGCTGGTGCGACAGCGAGGGCAATCTGGAAACCATTTACGGCGACCCGCTGCAATACTCAGGTCCGGCAGTATTTTTAGAAACGCTTAAAAGCGGTGAAAGCCGTGTAGCTGTAGGAAATAACGGCAAGGGCGAACAGGTAGTGCTTATGTGCGCACCGGTCAGACTCAGTATTCCCGGAATGGAGGACTGCGTTGCCATGATTGGCGAGCTGCCCATAAGCTACCTTTCGGAAATCCTTTCTTTGGAGGAGACTGACTCGCTGGTGTATTCCCTTGTCATCCGCAAGGACGGCACCTTTGTTGTGCGCAACTCCGCCGCAGTCAGAGACAATTATTTCGACCGTGTTCGCGCAGTATATGAGGAAACCAACGGTCAGACCCCCGAAGAATTTATCACCGAATTTGAAGCCGCCATGCAGCAGGGTAAGGATTACTCAACCATGGTTCAGATCGAGGGCGTTCGTCAGCATATGTATGCTTCCCCGCTGCCAAACAGTGTGTGGTATCTTGTAACGCTGATGCCGTATGGCTCGCTGAACGAATCGGTAAAAACCCTGGGAGCACGCTCAATGATTGCTTCAGCAACGGTATGCGCAGTTATACTGCTTACACTTATAGCCCTGTTCCTGCGGTATTTCACCCTTAACCGGGCGCAGATGAAGGAGCTTGAAGAGGCTAAGCATATGGCTGAGGAGGCTCAGAAGGAGGCTGAAATCGCCAGCAAATCCAAGGGCGAATTCCTTTCCAACATGAGCCACGATATCCGCACACCGATGAACGCCATTGTAGGCATGACGGCGATAGCGACCGCTCATATGGACGACCCGGCGCAGGTTCAGAACTGCCTGAAAAAGATAACCATGTCAAGCCGCCACCTGCTGGGTCTTATAAACGACGTTCTGGATATGTCGAAAATAGAAAGCGGCAAGATGACCTTAAACGAGGAGCTTGTTTCCCTGCGCGAGGTTATGGAAAGCATGGTAAGCATAGTTCAGCCGCAGGTCAAGGCAAAGCACCAGAAGTTCAACATCTCCATCTTCAATATACTTTCTGAAAACGTGCACTGCGACAGTGTACGCCTGAATCAGGTGCTTTTGAACCTGCTTTCCAACGCCATAAAGTTCACGCCGGAAAACGGCTCGATTGACGTATCACTGCACGAGGAGCCTTCGCCTAAGGGCGATGAATATGTGCGCATACTTATTCAGGTCAAGGATACCGGTATAGGAATGTCGGAGGAGTTCCGCCAGCACATATTTGAATCCTTCGCGCGGGAGGATAACAAGCGCATCCACCGCACCGAGGGCACCGGCTTGGGCATGGCAATCACGAAATACATAGTTGACGCCATGAAGGGCGAGATCACTGTGGAAAGCCGCCAAGGTGTAGGCACCGAGTTCAAGGTTGTTCTCGACCTTATGAAGGCCGAGGAACGGGTTGAGGATATGGTCCTTCCCGACTGGATAATGCTTGTTGTGGACGATGACCGGCAGCTCTGCGAAAGCACGGTAGATTCGCTGCGCTCTATAGGAATCCGTGCGGAGTGGGTGCTCGACGGTGAGGACGCCGTTAAGATGGCAACCCGCCACCACAAGGAGCACAAGGATTACCACGTAATACTTCTTGACTGGAAGCTTCCGGATATGGACGGCATTCAGACCGCGCGTGAACTAAGGCAGCAGCTGGGCAACGATGTCCCCATACTGCTGATGTCGGCATATGACTGGACGGAAATCGAGGACGAGGCAAGAGCCGCAGGAATCAGCGGATTCCTTATGAAGCCGCTCTTCCGCTCAACGCTGTTTTACGGCTTAAAGCCTTATATGGGCGCTGAGGATGATAAGCCCGCCGCTGAGGAGAACAAGCTTACATTCACGAATAAGCGCATACTTGTAGCAGAGGACAACGAGCTTAACTGGGAAATCGCCAAGGAGCTTCTGAGCGACCTTGGTCTTGAGCTGGACTGGGCGGAAAACGGCGAGGTCTGCGCAGATCTGTTCCAAAACTCCGAGCCGGGTTACTATGACGCCATTCTGATGGATATAAGAATGCCGATTATGGACGGATATGAAACTACCGACACCATCCGTGCAATGGACCGCCCGGATGCCGGTCTGCCGATAATAGCCATGACAGCAGACGCTTACTCCGACGATATTCAAAGGTGCCTGAGCCACGGCATGAACGCTCACGTTGCAAAGCCCATTGATATTGACGAGGTTGCACGGATACTCAAACGGTATCTGAATGATTAAGAGCATTGAAAGCATAAACTTTATACTTATTCACGTTAAAAAGTGAAACAAAAGCAGGCACAAAATCCCATCATATTGTGGTTTTGTGCCTGCTTTTTGGAATTATTTCAGACGAAGATCAGTATTATCCTTAATTCTACGTTAAAAAGTGTAACTGCAAAATTGTCGCAAAGCCTATCGCCGAAGTCTGGCTTTTTGCGTGATACATCCCGCTGACCGGGACAAGAAGCCTTATTGCAAGAAAAATCCATATGTAGTATTTCCACTTGGCGGCGTATCGCCGATTAATCAGGGGCGAGGCGAGCAGAATCAGCAATACAACTATCCCGACTGTTGCGGATATGCCGAGGTAGGTTAAGAATATATTTGCCATCGGTTTTATTCCTTTCCGCCGCCTTCGTCGTCCGTCATTTTGCTCTCTAACTCGTCAAGAAAGCTTCGCAGCTCCTTTACATCCTTGCCGCTGAACATCTTGTTGCCGTAAAGGGTAGCCACAAGGTTCTGCACCGAGCTGTTATACATCCTCTTCAAAAAGCTCTGGCTTGCAGCCGCCTTATAGTCGTTTTCGGCGACCAAGGCGGAATAAAGGTTTGAGCCGCATGAGCGGTCACAGTTTGCAAAGCCCTTGTCCTCAAGCCGCGCAAGCGAGGTCATAAGGGTGGAAAGCTGCCATTTTCTTGAGCTTTTAAGCTTGTTTAATATGTAGACCGAGGTCACCGGGGATTCGCTTTCCCATATTGCCTGCATTATTTCAAGCTCTGCATCTCCTAATTTTTTATTATCGGTATTCATTTTGATTATCCTCCCTGCATTATACGTTTGTATAATATATTATACGCCTGTATAATACAAATGTCAATAGATGATAAAAATATTTTAATGCAATTTAAATCACGCAAAATATTCCGAAATCCCTTGTATTATCCCAAATAAATGGTATAATTTAAGCTAAGATAAAGGGGGCTTTATAATGGTTTACACGGTAACCTTCAATCCGGCAATTGATTATGTTGTTCAGGCGGATGATATAACGGTCGGAAGCGTTAACCGCACAAGGAGCGAAAAAATCTATTTCGGCGGCAAGGGGATCAACGTTTCAATGGTTCTTGCCGAGCTGGGAGTTAAGTCGAAAGCGCTGGGCTTTGTTGCCGGCTTTACCGGCGAGGCTATTGAAAAGGGAGTGTTAAAAAGCGGAATCGAAGCCGATTTTGTCCGGCTTGAAAAGGGATTTTCGCGGATAAACGTAAAAATAAAATCGGAATGCGAAACCGAGCTGAACGGTCAGGGTCCGATTATCGGCGATAATGCGCTGAACGAGCTTTTTGCCAAGCTTGACGATATTTCGGACGGTGATACCATCGTTCTTGCGGGGAGCATCCCAAAAAGCATGCCGTCGGATATATACGAAAGGATTTTAGAACGCTTGCAGGGCAAAAAAATAAAAGCCGTTGTTGACGCCACAAAGGATCTGCTTCTAAACGTTCTGAAATACAAACCGTATCTGATAAAGCCCAACAATCACGAGCTTGGCGAGATGTTCGGCGTCACCTTAAAAACCATCGATGAGATTGCGGAATACGCCAAAAGGCTGAAGAATATGGGCGCCCAGAACGTTCTTATATCCATGGCCGGCGACGGCGCACTGCTTATCGACGAAAACGGCAGAACCCATATCTGCGGCGTGTGCAGGGGTGCTGTTAAGAATTCCGTCGGTGCGGGTGACTCTATGGTGGCGGGATTCATAGCAGGTTCAGCAGACGGCGATTATGAATACGCCTTAAAGCTCGGCACTGCCGCCGGCGGCGCTACTGCTTTTTCGGAAGGTCTTGCAAAAAAAGAGCTGATATATGAGCTTTTGGAGCAGCTTCAATAAGATGTACTTTCACAAAGATAATCCGCCGCAGGGTTCACCTGACAATGAATCCTGCGGCGGATATTTTAATTTTTCATGTACGAAAACAGCGGACTAAGCCGCAATTATGCTGATGAGAATTGTTAGCTATGATAACAAAGCTATACGCTCCGAATGACAAAGTCATTCGCTCCCCATATCGTCCATACCCGTGCTTTTCTCAATATTATAGCCGAACCTGAGCAGCCATGCGCCATATGCAGCTGAAACAACGCACATTACCACGGCGACGATTATATCGAACATCCTTGAACGCTGAACGGCGAAGATGCTCAGAACATTTATGGTGGCGTGTGCTATAATGCACGGCAGCAGGCTCTTGCCCTTATAGAATATGACCGCAAACAGGAAGCCTATTGCTATGGCATAGCACATCTGAAGGCAGGTGGATATAAAATCCGCCCCTCGTATCAGGTTAACAATATGACCTATGCCGAATGTGATGCTGGTGATTACAAACGCGCGTATCACATTGCTTTTGCCGATTGCCTTGAAAAGCAGTCCGCGGAAGATGATTTCTTCAATAAAGCCAACGCATATCATGCTGATAACGTGCAGTATAGTCTCGCCGACCGAAACATTCATTTTAACGCCGTTCCAAAGGTTAGTGGTCATAATCACGGCAAGCGGTATAAAGAACAGATAGTTTTTGGGGCTGCCCTTGAAGCGGCACAGACCGTATTTCTCCATCAGCTTGTTTCTTCTTATCCAGATGTAAAGAATCAGCGAAAGCAGTATTCCCACCGGCACGGTTATTATCTTATAGATACCCAGCGATTCCGAAACACTGTCCGCCACGCTGAACAGCACAACGTAGGCAGCTATCCATATCAGTGAAAACGTCACCTCGTATTTTTCGTATAATTTTCTCATTGTTTCCCTACCTTTCGCATAAACAAATTCAAATTGCCGACCGAATGCGGCTGCCTTCGGTCTTCCCCTCGTGCAGTGCCAGTATCGCTCCGCGATAGACCCGCTTCAAATGCTTTGCCGCAGCTCTTTCGTCATACTTAAAATTATTGTTGACGATAATGCTTGCGTACCCATGAACGAACATGGCAAGCGTTATGAATACCTCTTTAGTCTGCTTTGCGTCCAGTCCCATAGCGCTTTGCATTGCCAGAATAACAGGACTTAGCTCCTCAGAATCCACCATTTCAGGCAGACTGTTCTGTGTGGCATAACCCGACTGAAACAGGAACCTGAACAGGTTAGGCTCCTCCACCGAAAAGCGGATATAATTCAGCCCTATTCCGAGCATAATATTCCGGCTCTGGGCAATATTCATCAGATATTCGGTGTGATACCTGCCTGCCTTTTCATAGACCGCTCTTTTCAGGTCCTCGATTTTCGCGAAATGATACATCACCGGCTGTGTTGAACAGCACAGCCTTTTCGCAATCGCCCTCGCGTTGACGTTTGCTTCACCATCGGCTCTTATAGCTTCAAAAGCCGCATCTACTACCATCTCTTTTGTGATTTTCGCCCTCGGCGGCATGGATTGATCCCTCTTTTTTATAACGTTTGTTATATAACAATAATTATATATCAAGCTGCTTGATTTGTCAAGGGATTTAAGAATGGTTTGGCGGGGTAATTGCAAAATATTTTAAAGGCGTAAATTCTCAAAGTAGCCTCCACAATGGAAATTATGATGGAAGTTACTCTAAGAATACTTTTAAATTCCAAGCCAAAGGCGAGTATCGACTGAGCCACCGCCCGCAGGCGGCTTGACCTTGATTCTTTGCCAAAAACGTGCTATAATATGCTATCGACGAAAAACCGAAGAAAAGAATACTTTCGAGCTTGTCGCCGTCGGCAATTTTGTGACAACATATTTAACGAAAATCAGTATTACGCCCACAAAAAAGGAGCATCACCATGCCCGAATACGTTCACATAATCCACCCATTCGCCCCGCTGTATGACAGCCATTCTAAAATACTTATCTTAGGCAGTCTGCCGTCGGTAAAATCAAGGGAGCAGGGCTTCTTTTACGGTCATCCACAGAACCGCTATTGGCGGATGATTGCTGCGATATTTGGCGAAACCGTCCCGCAGACCATTGAAGAAAAGAAAACCTTGGCGCTGAATCACCATATAGCCATGTGGGACGCCATATACAGCTGCGACATCATCGGCTCGGGGGACTCAAGTATTAAAAACGTTGTTCCGACCGATCTGGCGGCGATTATCCGCGATTGTGATATCAAGCATATTTTCTGCAACGGTAAAACCTCGGGTATGATATATTATAAATATCATCAGCCTTTGCTCGGAATCGAAGCGACCGTTTTGCCCTCAACAAGCCCCGCAAATGCCGCTTGGAGCTTTGACAGACTGCTTGGGGTCTGGAAGGCAGAGCTGGGGAAGTTCATTACCGTGTAAAAGAAGATGTAAATCATAAATTAACCAGCGCCTGCCGAAAAATCATCTTCGGCAGGCGCTGACTTTGCACTATAAAATTACTTTTCCAAAGCAATATCGCCAAGATATTTAAGGCTTGGCTTAGGAGCGCGCTTCTGACCGTTTTTGCGGTCAACCGCGATAAGCCCATGATAGAATAGGAGAGGATACGGTCTTGAAAAACTATCCCTCTGCTGCCCGAAATGCAAACAGGAACGCTGATTTCTATATGTACATATACGCCGCCGTGCATGGGTAATACTGATTCTGCGCAAAAGCATGAAAACAGGATAGAGCGGGTTTGCCATCCCCTTTGCAGTATATCGGTAAAGCCTGGCATTCAGGCTTCTTCGTCCGAGCCGGAACCGCTGCCGCTCTCCTGCGTTTCGACATATGCCTTCAGATTGCCGAGAATAGTTTTCAGCGAGGCATAGAATTCCTCACGTTTTCCGTCAGCCATGTCGATACAGCATCCTGCGAGTGCGGCTTCTACCCTGTCATTCAGGCGCCTTACGATTGCCTTGCCGTCCTCGGTGAGATTGTAGACGGTGCGGTAAGCCCTTTTGTTTTCTGGTATCTTGCGGACTATAAGCCCTCCGTTTTCAAGCTGGGAAAGAGCCCTTGAAACCGCCGCCTTATCCTCGCAGCAGAGCTTGGTCAGCTCGGATGGCGTTAACCCCTCGGGGTGCTTTCCAAGGTAATATAGGCACATTGTGTGCTTGGCGTGAAGCCCGAGCTTGTTCATCTCTATCTCCTTGATTCTCTGCAAATATCTGTTCATTTCAACTATATACTCCGAAAATGCCTCGAAAACTGATATCATTCTTTCCTGCCTCCGATTAAATGCGCTATGATTTTCTCAGTCCGAACATGCAAACGCAATGGTTAGGGCGTTTTATCTCTTTTCGGATGAGACTTGTGCGGGCAAATAGCTTGCAAGGATTAATTATAGCAGGAAGATATTGACTTGTCAACATCTTTTTTTATGCATGAGCTGTCTGATATTTAACGTGAAATCAGTATCAGATGTCAGCTGAGCACTTGCAGGGATGTGCAAGGGGCGAGCCAAACTACGAACAAATGTTTTACTCAGGAATCGAGCAGATGATAGCCAAGGGCAAGCTACAGTCGACTTTCAGAGAGTTTATTGAGAGGTTTGCGCCGAGCTTTCAGGGGCGACCGAAGTATGTTATGGACGATATTGCTATCAGAGTTGAGGAGAGGTTGGGGTATACTATACAGACTAAGACCGTTGGAAATACCCCTATAAGGATTTCAAACGAAAGAGGCTTTAAAATTATAAAGCTTTAATGTTTGAATGTACGATGTTGCCAAGAGAAAACTTCGTACAAATAGAACATTCGTACTTTAAAGAACTAAAATATAAAATAATAATACAGAAAAATATGCTGAAATAGGGAAAATATTTGCTATATAGAGCTTTAAAAGTTGGTTTCTATATATAGTGGTGAAAGAAGTCTATAATTATTAATAAATAACTGTATTGATTGATGATTTACTTAATATGTATAGTTTTACTTTTACACATTAAATCGCGAATGTTCTATTTGTACCATCTTTCTCCTCACTAAAGAACGTACATTTTCACTGCAATAACGAACATTTCCCCGATTTTGCCCAGCCGGAACGTTCCAACCCCTCAAAATCCGTGGGAG
>CALDFS010000202.1 GCA_937942105.1 uncultured Ruminococcus sp.
CCCGCGATGAGGTGCTTTCGGTTCTCGGCTCGCCGGATATCGAAACCCAGCGGGACAGGGCGCAGACTCTGTTTGTTACTAACTACACAGAGGACAGAAAGGGCAATGTCATTCCGGCAGCTTCGCTCTGGGTGAACTCCGATTATCCCTACAAAAATGAAACCATTGACAGCCTTGCCTTTAACTATTTTGCCGAAAGCTATCTTTTTGACGGCTACGATTCAAGCTCTACTGCACGGATTCAGAAGTGGCTGAACGATAAGACAAGAGGGCTGCTTGAAGATGCCGTAGATGGAGTGGAGCTTACACCCGGCACCATACTCAATATATGTACAACCCTCTACTTCAACGGCAAATGGTATAGTGAGTTCAATGATAAAATGACCGAGGAAATGACCTTCCACTCCCCCGAAGGAGATATTCAGACCGACTTTATGTACAAAAAGAGTGACAGCAGTCTGTATCTTGGAAGCAACTTCACCGCAGTAGTACACAGCTTTGAAAACAATAACGGTTCGATGTATTTTATCCTGCCAAACGAGGATGCAGCGGTTGATGATGTTTTAGCGTCGGACGAATATCTTGACTTTGTTTTCAACGCCCAGCTTGGATATGAATTTGATGATTATTATGCGATTGTTCACGAGCGAATTCCGAAGTTTGATATCCAATCCGATATCTTCTTAAATGATGCATTGGAGAATCTCGGAATCAGCGAAGCTTTTGCAGATGATGGTGACTTCTCCAATCTGATTCCAGAAGATTATCAGGTTTCTATAGGTAAAGTTCAGCATGCCGCAAGAATAAAAATAGACGAGGAAGGCTGTGAAGCTGCCGCGTTTGTAGTTGAGCCGGCAGTGGGTGCAGGTCCCTATACACCTCCCCCGGAAGAGGTATACTTCACCGCAGACAGACCGTTTATAATCGTCATTAAATCCAACACCAACCAGCCGCTGTTTATGGGCGTAGTCAACAATCCGTAAAAAGCCATCCGGCAGACCCAAAATCAGGTCTGCCGGATGTTTGTAATAACATTTACATACTAACTTACATAAGTGAGAGATAAAGCTCCTTGATTTCAGCAACGGATGTGTCTCTGGGATTGCCGGGGCGGCAGGCGTCGTCATAGGCGGACTGGGCGAGGAAATCAACGTCTTCTGGCTTGACAATATCCTTTAAGTCTGCGGGGATTCCGACGTCCTTTGAAAGCTGCTTAACAGCGTCAACAGCTGCCTTTCTTGCTTCGTCAAGGGTCATGCCGTCAACGCCCTGAACGCCCATTGCCTTGGCGATATCCCTGTACTTCTCGCCGGTGGCGGGGGCGTTATATTCCATAACGGTGGGCAGGATGATAGCGTTTGCCACGCCGTGCGGGGTATCATAGAGAGCGCCCAATGGGTGAGCCATTGAGTGGACTATTCCCAAGCCAACGTTGGAGAAGCCCATTCCGGCGATATACTGCCCAAGCGCCATGCCTTCCCTGCCCTCGGGCGTGTTGGCGACTGCTCCGCGCAGGCTCTTAGAGATAATCTCGATGGCCTTTAGGTGGAACATATCCGAAAGCTCCCATGCAGCCTTGGTTATATAGCCCTCGATAGCGTGAGTTAAAGCGTCCATACCGGTGGCGGCGGTAAGACCCTTTGGCATGGTAGACATCATGTCAGGGTCAACTATAGCCACAATCGGAATATCCTTGGGGTCAACGCAGACCATCTTTCTGTTCTTTTCAGCGTCGGTTATAACATAATTGATGGTGACCTCGGCGGCGGTTCCGGCAGTCGTGGGAACGGCGATTATCGGAACGCACTTGTTGGTTGTAGGCGCAACGCCCTCGAGCGAGCGAACGTCGGCAAAATCGGGGTTGGTGATTATAATGCCTATTGCCTTGGCGGTATCCATAGAGGAGCCTCCGCCGATGGCGATAATGCAGTCGGCTCCGCTTGCCTTGAATGCGGCAACGCCGGTCTGAACGTTTTCAATTGTGGGGTTGGGCTTGATTTCGGAATATATTTCGTAAGCTATGCCGTTATCATCCAGAATGTCGGTGACCTTTTTGGTGACTCCGAACTTTAAAAGGTCCGGGTCAGAGCAGACAAAGCACTTTTTAAAGCCCCTGCCCTTTACCTCTGCGGGAATCTCCTTAATAGCGCCCGCACCGTGATAGCTTGTTTCGTTAAGAATGAATCTGTTAGCCATAATTTGCAGCTCCTTTATATAGTATTTCTTCCGGGATTTTATCCCTTATATATTATGGTACTACATTCAAATGTATTTTTCAAGAGATTTTTGTGCAATTTCTTAAAAATTTTCGTAAAACCGTGCAACTTTTTTGCTTATTTTTCGGTATATATAATAGAACACCTGTGAAGGGAGACAATTATGGAAGACAACAAAATTATAGAGCTATACAACCATCGCGATGAAAAGGCCATAAGCGAGACGGATAAAAAGTACTCATCTTACTTATACGTAATCGCGAAAAACATACTTAACGATCACGAGGACAGCCGCGAGTGCGTGAACGATACCTACCTTAGAGCGTGGAACACAATCCCGCCGAACTGCCCGCCCAAGCTGGCTTATTATCTGGGGAGAATAACACGGGGACTATCCATCGACCGCCTTCGCAGCCGGACATCCCGCAAAAGGCTCAGCGGGTACTGTGTTTCGATGGATGAGCTTGGCGAGTGCTTTGCGTCAATTGAGGACGTTCAGGCGGATATCGAGCTTGAAATGCTCTCACAGGCGCTGACGGCATATTTATCGGGACTGGATGAGCAAAAGCGAAGTGTTTTTATCCGCAGATACTACTTTTGCGACAGCGTTAAGGAAATATCCCGCAGGATGGAAATGTCGGAATCGGCGGTAAAAAGTATGCTTAAAAGGGTGCGGGATAATCTTAAAAGCTATCTTGAAGGGCAGGGATTTATTGTATGAAGCATGAAGATATTGCTACAATCATTGGCGGCATAGGTGAAGAGCTTATTGAGGAGGTTTCTGCCCAGCGGGAGCACGAATTCTTTGAAGCCCGCGCCAAAAAGCGCCGCACTGCGCGGCGCGCGCTGGCTATTGCGCTGCCGATTGCCGCGTGTATAGCGGTGGCGTTTGCCGTTCCGGGAATTGTCAAGGCGGTTCGCGGGGATAATTCTATAATAGTAACCGACTTCGGAAAGATTCCCAAGAAGTACGCTTCTCAGTACGATTCCGCCGTCAATCTCAGCTCGGCGAAGACGCTTGCGGCGGCGGAATACCCCGCATGTGCGGAATACCCCGACTATTCCGGCTCCGCAAAGGAATACGAATCGCAGGAAAGAATACACATGAATGTAAATTATCTGCGCAGAAAGGCAGCTAAGGATATTGATGTATATTCATCCTTCTACAACAATCTGATATCACAAGCCCTTTCGGGAGAGTATGACAGCAACAGGGTGATATCCCCTGTGAACATCTACATTGCAGCTTCGATGCTTGCAGAAATCTCGGGCGGCGAGACTCAGAAGCAGATTCTTAACGCGCTTGACACCGAATCTATAGAAGAGCTTAGGGATAACGCCGAAAAGCTTTGGAAAACCAATTTCATTTACGACAAGACAAAGCAGCAGATTCTTTCAAGCTCGCTCTGGCTGAACGAGGACATTAAGTTCAAAAAGCCCGCGCTAAATACACTTGCCGAGTATTACTATGCCGACAGCTTCTCGGGCGATTTCGGTGACCCCGATTTAACTGCCGATATGCAAAAATGGCTATCTAAGCGCACCGGCGGACTGCTTGACGGGCAAATCGGCGACGTAAGGCTGAACAGAGACGACGTTATGAATATACTTACCACCGTATATTTCAGCGCAAGATGGATGGATGAATTCTATCCCGGAGCAAACACAAATCTTATCTTCCACTCGCCAACCGGGGATAAGGAAACGGTGTTTATGTGCACATCTCAGACGGGGTACTATCGTGGAGAGAACTTCGGCGCAGTATGCAAGAGTTTTAAGGAAAGCGGCTTCGGCAGTATGTGGTTTATCCTGCCGGACGAGAATTTCGCCGTTGGGGATGTTCTTTCACAGGAGAATTTTATCGACAGTGTCCTTGATGATAAGCTGGAAAAGTTTCCGTCATATATCGTAAATATCAAGGTGCCGAAGTTTGATGTATCATCAGAATTGACCCTTAATTCAAGCTTTAAGGCAATGGGAATCGAAGACGCCTTTGATATGAACACGGCTGACTTCTCTGCCCTTACAGATTTCACCCCGACATTCGTAGGCAAGATAGAGCACAACGCAAGGGTAATTATCGACGAGGAGGGCTGCAAGGCGGCTGCCTTTACAGAATTGCCCTTATTGGGTGCCGCCGGAGTGCAGGATATGGAAATAATCGATTTCATACTCGATAGACCCTTTATCTTCATAATTGAAACCGACGTCGGGCAGCCGCTGTTTATCGGAGTTGTCAACAACGTCTGAGCAAATCGATAGAAACTGACAGAAAAATCCTCCGCACACGCTTTGCAACGTGTACGGAGGATCGCTTTTTTTATTATCATCCGAAGAACTTAGGCAGACCATTGTATACAAGGCATCTTACGGTGTCCTGAGCGTGCCAGCCGCCCTCTTTGCTTACGAAGTAGAAGTTACCGTCCTTAAAATTGTCGCACTGAACGAAAACGTCATCGAGCTTTACCATCTCGTCAACCATCGGGCGCATGTTGGGACCTGCCATATCGTCGTT
>CALDFS010000203.1 GCA_937942105.1 uncultured Ruminococcus sp.
ATGCCGATACTGGCGCTGACGCCCCAGCTGTTTCCCATTGCCGTGTGCGTGTAATGCAAAGCTTTTAACAACTGCTGGGCTCTGGTTTTGACCCAGGCAAGATCCGGGACCGGGATGAAGACCGCAAATTCATCGCCGCCGACGCGGTATACCTCAGCGCCATCACCCGAAAAGCTTGATGACAGAATCTTCGCCGCGCGTTTTAAAGCATCGTCACCCACATCATGACCGTGGGTGTCATTGATTTCCTTGAAGTTATCCAGATCCATCATGACAACCGCAATTGGTTCGGAGCAATCACTTGTGCGCTCTAACATATGAACCTTTTCCATGTATGCCATTCTGTTCGGAATCTCAGTTAAAGCATCGATATAGGCCATTTTGAACCATTTCTGCTGTTCTTTCAGCTGAAGGCTTTGCCTGTAAACCTTTTCAGTCGTGATGATGTTTGTAACAAACACAACATAAAACGACAAAACCATCAACGACAGTGCCAGGTACGGAATCTGATACTCCTGCCGTTCGACAAGAGGCTTGGGGTAAGCGGCAAGGAATATCATCACTGCATATATGAAAACCGCTGAGAATGTCATACGCTTCCAGCCGGTATTTATATATTCCAGCAGCTCACGGTATCTTGCAAAAAGCGGTCCGCACTTCTTATAAATGAATACGAACGATATCAGCATGAGAATTATTACTGCAATTCCTCCGATTATTCCAAATACAACTCCGATATAGCGGGCTATATATCCGATAGCCAAGGAAACTGTATCCACGAAGCAGAAGGTGAGAAAGAATCTGGCGTCTCTGAACTTGCTCAATGTAAAGAACAGGGTCAGGCTCGGCAGCGTCATGCACAAAAATGAGGCTATTGACACCGGCAGTCCCAGAACGAAAACGCATATTGAGTAAAATGCCACAATAACTGCGCATCCGGCAAGGAGTATTTTTCTGCTGAGGGATTGGTTTCCGCGAAGAACCGTCATCTGCGTATAAAGCAAAAGGTCGAAAATTATAACGCAAACATCATTTAAAATCTCAATCCATTTTTCCATTCTGATTTTACCTTTCTTTGTCACATGCGCTTAGTGGTTACAATACTTCCTTTGTATGTATTTTAATATTCTGAAACTGATTTCTGACCGCTATCTGAAAATCATCCTCATAAACTATTTCCCCGGGAATTTCCTCGGTTTCGGAAATATACAGCTTAAGCCCGTATTTCGCCGCCATTCTGCGGTAAAAGGTCATCTCATTCCAGATTCGGTTTCCCTCTTCGGTGTCCTTAAACCAGGTTACGGCTTTATCGGGATTGCCCTTATCATAATATGGCGGAACAGGCAGGACTTCCTCAAAATACTTATAGTTTCTCTGGTACTCTTCTTCCTCTTCTTCGGTAAAAAGCTTGGCTTCCGATAGCTTCCAGATGGCTATAAAAATCCCCCTGGGTTGTTGTGTCAGGTAGGCTATGTCAGAGAAATGGATTCGGAAGTATTTCATGGTTTAGTGTCTCCAAAAGATTTGTTTGGTTTTTTCTGGATAGCAAGCATACAGTCTCAACATGCCCAGTCCTCGGAAACATATCCATCGGGCGATATTTCACCAGCTTATAGCCGTTATCGCAAAGATATCTGGCATCCCTTGCAGCTGTGGCATGGTTGCAGGATATATACACGATTTTCTTTGGCAGCATACGAAGCATGGCGTTTAAGGTGTTGCTGTCACAGCCCTTCCTTGGTGGGTCTACTATAATAACATCGGGAGATACTCCCCTGTTAGCAAGCACTTCGGATATATTACCGGCATCTCCGCAGATAAACTCAGCATTGGTAATGCCGTTTCGCTTGGCATTTGCCCTTGCGTTATCTATCGCCTGAGGAACCGACTCCACTCCTATAAGCTTCTTCACTTTATCTGCCATTGAAAGCCCAACAGTGCCTATACCGCAGTAAAGATCAAGAAGTGTTTCACTGCCTGAAAAATCAGCACATTCCGCCGCAGTTCGGTATACCTCCTCAGCAGCGGGAGTGTTCACCTGATAGAAGGAATGCGGGGAAACAACTACGCTTTTACCGCACATTTCGTCCATGATATAGCTATCGCCGTAAAGGCAAATGTCTTTACGTCCCAAAATAACATTTGTATTGTCAGGATTCATGTTCAGAACCACTGATTTTATCTGAGGGAAACGCGCAGTCAAAGCAGGAACAAGGCTGTCGAACATATGCGAAGCTTTTGTGATGACGAGAGTAAGGATAACCTCGCCGCTGTGCTGCCCCATTCGCAGGTAAATATGCCTTAACAGACCGCTTTGGGTGGTTTCATCATAAACGGATATCGAATTTTTGTTGACGTATTCTATGACAGCTTTTGAGATTTCTGTGAAAACCTCAGGCTGAATCAGGCAGTCATCAAGTCTTATAACTCTATGCGAGCGTGCCGAGAAAAAACCGAAGTAGGCATTTTCACCGTCAGTCGCGACAGGAAGCTGAGATTTGTTTCTGTAACGGTTGCAGGCTTTACAGCCATCTATCGGCTCGGGACCTATTGAAAACCTTCCGATGCGCAAAAATGAGTCTCTAACAAAGCCTTCCTTTGCTCTTAGTTCGGCTTCATAGC
>CALDFS010000204.1 GCA_937942105.1 uncultured Ruminococcus sp.
ACATCGGGCAGGAAGTGCATTTCAATTTTGAGTATGCCGTCGCCCTCGCATGCCTCGCACCGTCCCCCACGGACGTTGAAGGAAAATCTGCCCTGATTGTAGCCACGCTTTTTAGCATCCTGCGTTTGGGCGAACAAATCGCGGATATCGTTGAAAACGCCGGTATAGGTGGCAGGGTTGGAGCGCGGAGTTCTTCCAATCGGCGACTGGTCGATATTAATTATCTTGTCTAAATTCTCAAGCCCCTCAATCTTCTTGAACTCGCCGGGAACGATTTTTGCACGGTTGAGCTTAACAGCAAGCTCCTTATATATTATTTCGTTGACAAGCGAGCTTTTGCCGCTGCCCGAAACGCCTGTAACGCATGTGAAGGTGCCGAGCGGTATCTTTACGGTTACATTTTTAAGGTTATTCTCCTTAGCGCCGACGACCGTTAAGAAGCTGCCGTTGCCGCTTCTTCTGTGCTCCGGGACGGGTATAGTCCTTCTGCCGCTGAGATATGCGCCGGTTATCGAGCGCTTCGAGTTCATAATATCCTCTAAGCTTCCGGCAGCGACGATCTCTCCGCCGTGGATGCCTGCTCCGGGTCCTACGTCTACAATATAGTCAGCCGCGCGCATGGTGTCCTCATCGTGTTCAACGACTATAAGGGTGTTACCCAAGTCCCTAAGGCGCTTCAGCGATTCTATAAGCTTATCGTTATCCCGCTGATGAAGACCTATGCTCGGCTCGTCAAGGATATATAGCACTCCCACAAGTGAAGAGCCTATCTGGGTGGCAAGCCTTATTCTCTGACTTTCGCCGCCAGAAAGGGTCGCCGCAGCGCGCGAAAGGGTCAGGTAATCCAGACCGACATTTTTAAGAAAGCCCAGCCGCGATTTGATTTCTTTGAGTATCTGCGCACCTATCATTTCCTCACGAGTGGTGAGCTTTAAGCCGTTTACGAAATCCAGAGCTTCGGTTATGGAAAGGTCGGTAAGCTGGGCTATGTTCAGCCCGCCTACAGTTACGCCCAGAATCTCTTTTTTGAGCCTTTTTCCTCCGCATGTGCGGCACTTTACCTCGCTCATGTATTCCTCTATCTTCGCCTTTACAGCATCGCTGTCGGAAGAGCGATAGCGGCGTTCAAGGTTGTTAACAACACCCTCGAAGGGGGTTATCCAGTATCCACCGCCGAACTCCGCGGGGCGTTTGAATTCAAGCTTCTGCCCCTGCGTGCCATGCAGAAAGATATCTACAGCGTCCCTCGGCAGATCCTTTATCGGGGTATCGAGCGATATGCCGTACTTTTCCGATAACGCCTTGTAATATATCATGGTGAATGAGTTGTCGTCAAGAGTATTCCAGCCGTCCGCCCTGATTCCTCCCTCGCGGATGGTAAGCTCATCATTCGGGATGATTTTCTTTTCGTCCACCTGCAGGAATGAGCCAAGACCTGTGCAGTCGGGGCAAGCACCATAGGGGTTATTGAACGAGAACATCCTCGGCGAAAGCTCCTCTATAGATACTCCATGCTCCGGGCAGGCGTAGTTCTGGGAAAACAGCATCTCTTCCCCACCGACTACATCCACTCCGACAAGTCCGCCGGTCAGCGATGTTACTATCTCTATACTGTCGGTCAGCCTCGAACGGATATCCGGCTTTATCACAAGCCTGTCCACAATTATTTCTATGGTGTGCTTTTTGTTCTTTTCAAGGCTTATCTTTTCGGAGAGGTCGTAGACAATGCCATCCACCCTTACTCTTACATAGCCCGACTTCCTTGCCTGTTCAAACTCCTTCTGATACTCGCCCTTTCTGCCCCTTACAATAGGTGCCAGAAGCTGGATACGTGTACCCTCGGCAAGCTCCATTATCTTATCCACTATCTGGTCAACCGACTGCTTTTTGATTTCTCTGCCGCAAACCGGGCAGTGCGGGATTCCTATTCTGGCGTAGAGCAGCCTTAGATAGTCGTATATCTCGGTGACGGTTCCCACCGTCGAGCGCGGGTTGTTCGAGGTTGTCTTCTGGTCGATGGATATGGCGGGCGAAAGACCGTCTATCGAATCAACATCCGGCTTGTCCATCTGTCCCAAGAACATTCTTGCGTATGATGAAAGACTCTCGATATATCTTCGCTGACCATCGGCAAATATTGTGTCAAATGCAAGGGATGACTTGCCGGAGCCGGAAAGTCCGGTAAAAACTATAAGCTTATCGCGCGGGAGGGTCAGATCAACGTTTTTCAGATTATGCTCCCTTGCGCCCTTTATTACTATTTCGTTGTTTGGCATATAAAATACTCCTGTGTTATTCCTTTCTAAGTTCTGCGATTTTATCTCTTAAATAAGCCGCCTGCTCGAAGTTCAGCTGGCGTGCGGCTTCACGCATCTGCTTAGTCATCTTGTCTATCATTTCAAGGCGTTCGCGCTTGGTATACTGCTTGCCCGCCTTGGGAATATCCTTCTTGGAGGATATTTCTATAACGTCGCGGATTCCCTTTATTATAGTTTTGGGGACGATTCCGTGCTCCTCGTTATATTTCTGCTGGATTTCGCGGCGGCGCTCGGTTTCGGTTATGGCTCTCTCCATCGAGCCGGTTACGCTGTCGGCGTACATTATTACCTTTCCGCCGGCGTTTCGTGCGGCACGTCCTATCGTCTGTATAAGCGAGCTTTCGCTTCGCAGAAAGCCTTCCTTGTCAGCGTCCAATATCGCGATAAGTGATACCTCCGGCAGGTCAAGTCCCTCTCTTAACAGGTTGATTCCGACAAGGACATCAAACTCGCCCAATCGCAAATCACGGATTATTTCCATGCGCTCCATTGTATCTATCGAGTGGTGCATATACCTTACCTTTATGCCCAAACCCTGCAAATACGCGGTCAAATCCTCCGCCATTTTTACTGTAAGGGTGGTTACAAGCACGCGCTCGCTTTTCTCGGTTCTTGCGTTGATTTCCATAACAAGGTCGTCTATCTGACCCTGAGTGGGCTTGACTTCAATTACAGGGTCTAAAAGACCTGTGGGGCGGATAATCTGCTCGACCGTTGCCTCCGATTCCTGCTTTTCAAACGGACCGGGAGTTGCGGAAACGAACACTGCCGTTCCCACGTGGGAGTAGAATTCGTCAAAGGTCAAAGGGCGGTTGTCAAGCGCCGATGGAAGGCGGAAGCCGTATTCTATAAGCGTTTCCTTGCGCGCTCTGTCCCCTGCGAACATTCCGCGCACCTGCGGGAGTGCTACGTGCGATTCATCCACTATCAGCAGGAAGTCCTTCGGGAAGAAGTCTAAAAGCGTGAACGGCACCGCTCCCGGCTCGCGCCTTGCAAGCACCCTTGAATAGTTCTCAACGCCGGAGCAGAAGCCGACTTCCTGAAGCATCTCCATATCATAGCGGACGCGCTGCTCGATTCGCTGGGCTTCTATGAGCTTGTCGTTTTCCTTGAAGTACTCCACCCGCTCGCGCATTTCCTGCTCGATATCATCTATGGCCGCGTTAAGGCGCTCCTTGCCGGTGATATAGTGGCTCGCCGGGAATATGGCAACATGGGCAAGAGTACGCAGAATCTCGCCGGTGACG
>CALDFS010000205.1 GCA_937942105.1 uncultured Ruminococcus sp.
AGAGGCTTTAATGCACGACGGCAAGGCGCTTCAGGCAGGCACAAGCCACTACTTCGGGGACGGCTTTGCCAAGGCATTCGGAATCACATTTACAGACAGAAACAACACCGTTCAGGTGCCTCACCAGACCTCTTGGGGCGTTACCACACGCCTTATCGGCGCGATAATCATGACCCACGGCGACGATAACGGCTTGGTTCTGCCGCCGGCAGTAGCTCCCATTCAGGTGGTAATAGTGCCGATAGCCCAGCACAAGGAGGGCGTGCTCGATAAGGCGAACGAGCTTTATGCCACCCTCAAAGCCGCCGGAATAAGAGTAAAGCTTGACGACAGCGAGAATTCCCCCGGCTGGAAGTTCGCGGAATACGAAATGCGCGGCGTTCCGCTCAGAATCGAGTTAGGTCCGAGGGATATCGAGGAGGGCAAGTGCGTTGCGGTAGAGCGCCACAACAGAAACAAGACATTTATCCCGCTTGAAAATCTCGTAGAGGGAGTTAAGGAGCGCTTGCAGGCTGTTCACGACGGCATGTATGAAAAGGCTCTGGAAAATCAGCAGGCAAGAACCTACAGCTGCACATCTATAGATGAGATCAATCAAATGCTCAACGAAAAGGGCGACGGCTTTGTTAAAGCAATGTGGTGCGGAGACGAAGCCTGCGAGGATAAGGTAAAGGAGCTTACCGGCGTAGGCTCAAGATGCATTCCTTTGGAGCAGGAGCATATTGATGATAAATGCGTTTGCTGCGGAAAGCCGGCAACCTGCATGGTGGTCTGGGGCAAGGCTTATTGAGAAAAATGGGGGCGAGCAGACGGCTCACACTGTGATAGAGGCATTCTTTTGTTTTGCCGTCGCAAGCGTTTCACTGCGTGAAACGTGGTCTACTCCGTCTTTGATTTTAGTCTTGAGAGGTGTGCAAGCTACAGCGCATCTCTCTTCTTTCGTCTACTTTTATGGGGCGTAAACGCCCAACCTTAAAAAGCCGCCGGCAAAAGACGGCTGTAGTATTACTGTTATAGTACATCAGCTCACACCATTACAGTATTAATTTAATAAACAAGCTTTTCATGCGGCGAACGTCCTGAATTTCAAGCAGTCTTTTTGATTAATAATAATCACCCATCTGCTGAATAACCAGCACTTTTTAGGAATATTGCTGTTTTTTACATATCTATTTTGGACGATATTTTTTCAAAAAAACTTTGACTTTTTGCTATTAGTGTGATATAATCATTTGTATGGTAAATAATATAGGGAAATTTATTTATAAATTGATATAACTATTTGAAAGGAGTCCGCCCCAATGAACATTGCAATTATAGCGCACGATTCAAAAAAAGAGCTTATGATTCAATTCTGCATCGCATACAGCGGAATACTCTCTAAACACAAGCTCTGTGCCACAGGCACCACCGGAAAACAGGTTTCAGAGGCAACAGGCCTTGCAATCCAGCAATATCTTGTAGGCTCTCAGGGCGGCTGCCAGCAGATAAGCTCGAAAATATCCTGCAACGAAATAGACCTTTTGCTCTTCTTCCGCGATCCCATCCGCCGCAAGACAAGCGAGCCGGATGAGCGGGATATCTTAAGACTGTGCGACGTTTACAATATCCCTGTGGCAACAAACATAGCAACCGCCGAAGCCCTTATCATGGCTCTGGAAAGAGGAGATCTTGACTATAGGGACAATTACCGCGATATTACGGTCTGACAGTGTAACATGGCATAAAAAAATAACATAAAAATATTAAATGGCTGAGACGGGGAGAGTAGTTTTTGCACCTGCGGCAAAGAGAACGGCGCATTTTCGGTGAGAGCGCCGGCGCGGTGCATAAATGAAGGACACCTCCGAGCCCTGCGGTTATAAAGCCTTTTCGGAATAGGATAAGGCAGAAGCCGCGGCGTTTTTCCGCGTTAAGGATGATAAGTGACTGCTATTATAATCGGGCAGTAACATGGGTGGTACCGCGGCAGAAGTCGTCCCTTTAGGGGAGATGACTTTCTGCCTTTTTTATTTGATATTATGATGTCCGCCCTGAATTCGGGGCATTAAAGGAGGATGATATGCGAATCTCGGAGATAAACCCTTACGCTCTTACCCGCCCGCTTGTGGATAAGCTTTTATACAGCGGTCTTGAATACAGCGGCGAGCGCGCCGACCTTATAATGGTTCTGGGGAGCAGCAAGGCGAGCCTGTATAGAGTCCCCGCTGCGGTGAAGCTTTACTTCAGCGGCAAAGCTAAATATCTTCTGTTTTCGGGCGGGAAGGCTCAGCAAACGGCGCACGGCTTCATGCCCGAATATATCTCAATGCTCCGGGCCGCGCAGGAGCTTGGCATCCCGCAGGATAGAATATTTTGCGAAACAGAAGCCTTTACCACAGTCGAAAACCTCGACTTTTCAAAAGAGATAATCAAATCGCGGCTTCCCAACTGCCGCAAAATTATACTGGTAACAACAGCCTACCATATGCGCAGGGCAAAGCTTTTAGCCGAAAGGCGTCTTGAAGAATATGAATTCCTGCCATGCCCGGCAAACGATATGTCCGCCAAAAGAGACAACTGGTTTGCAAACGCAAAGGGGCTTGAAATAGTAACAAACGAAATCAGGCGGCTGAAGTGGTACGCCGAAAACAAGCTTATCGAGGATATCAATATCGATGATATAAAATAGATAAAATACAAAATAAATCACGAAAGGAAAATTTTATGGCACAATATTTGCAAAGACCCAAGGGCACGCAGGACGCTCTGCCCGCAGGGATAAACAAATGGCACACTGTGGAGCAGATCGTCCGCGACTGCGCGGAGCAGTTCGGCTTCCGCGAAATCAGAACCCCTGTTTTTGAGGAGACAGGCTTATACGTGCGCTCGGTGGGAGATACCTCCGACGTTGTAACCAAGGAGATGTACACAGTATCCTCCAAGGGCGACCAGACCTTTACCCTGCGCCCCGAGGGCACGGCGGGCGTGGTGCGCGCAATGCTCGAAAACGGCGTTATGAACGAGGGCTTCCCCCAGAAGGTATATTATGTTATCCCCTGCTTCCGCCACGAAAAGCCCCAGGCAGGAAGGCTGCGCGAATTCCACCAGTTCGGAATTGAAATGTTCGGCGCGGCATCGCCATATGCTGATGCGGAAATTATACTTCTGGCAAAGTCGGTTCTGGACGAGTGCGGGCTGGAAAATATCGAGCTGAACATTAACTCTATCGGCTGCCCCGAGTGCAGAAAGAAATATCACGCCGCACTGAAGGAATATTTCAGCGCAAGAAAGGACGAGCTGTGCGACACCTGCCGCGAGCGCCTGGATAAAAACCCGATGAGGATACTCGACTGCAAGTCGCCCATCTGCTCCGAAATCGCCAAGGGCGCGCCTATAATCCTTGATTATCTGTGTGATGACTGCCGCGCTCACTTTGAGAAGCTCAAAGAAATCCTTGCGGCGAACGGCGTTGAGTATGCCGTCAACCCCAAGATAGTTAGGGGGCTTGACTACTATACAAGAACCGTGTTCGAGTTTATCTCGAACGATATCGGCGCGCAGGGAACGGTCTGCGGCGGCGGACGGTATGACGGTCTGGTATCCGAGCTGGGCGGACAGCCCACCCCCGCGCTCGGCTTCGGAATGGGCTTAGAGCGGCTTATTCTTACCATGGAGCAGCAGAAGAAGGACTTTCTTGAAGCCAAGACCTGCGATATATACTTTGCCCCGATGGGCGAGGCTGCTCAGGCTAAGGCTGCGGTGCTCTGTCAGGCACTCAGAGAGGAAGGCTATGCTGCGGAGTTTGACCTTGTAGGCAGGGGGCTGAAGCCGCAGATGAAGTATGCCAATAAGATAGGCGCAAAGTTTGTATGCGTGCTTGGAGATAACGAGCTTGAATCCGGCAAGGTTAAGATTAAGAATATGCGCACCGGCGAGGAAAGCCCCGCAGCGCTGACGGATATAGCCTCAGGCTTTACGCCGCTGATTCTAAATGAGATTTTTGAGACTGAGGGCTTGGAAAGCGCGCTGGACAGCACGTTTCAAGGCTGATTAAACGGTTAAAGACCGTATAATATCACATAAAGCTAACCAAAAGGAGAAATAAAACAATGGACAGAATGGAAAACCTGCGCCGCACCCACTACTGTGCGGAAATCCCCTTAACCCCCTGCGAGGTCGTAGTCGGCGGCTTCGCCCAAAAGGTCCGCAACCTTGGCAACCTTATCTTCATCGACCTGCGTGACCGCACCGGAATAGTACAGCTCGCCTTCGGCAACGATACCGACCCCGCTGTGTTTGAAAAGGCAGCATCGGTGCGCAACGAATACGTCCTTATGGCAAAAGGCATGGTCACCCCGCGTGAAAGCGTAAACACCGAAATCAAAACCGGAACTGTCGAAATAAGAGTCACCGAGCTGAAAATCCTTTCCAAGGCTCAGACAACGCCCTTTGAAATCACCAACTCCGAGAAGGTCAACGACGAGCTTAAGCTCAAATACCGCTATCTTGACCTTCGCACCCAGAAGCTCACCAAAAACATTATGATGCGCCACGATATCGCGCGCGTTGCGCGGGAATATTTCTACGAAAACGGCTTTTTGGAGATAGAAACCCCCATGATGATTCGCTCTACCCCAGAGGGTGCGAGGGACTATCTTGTTCCTTCCAGAATCCATGCAGGCAAGTTCTATGCGCTTCCGCAGTCGCCGCAGATATACAAGCAGCTACTTATGGTTGCGGGCTTCGACCGCTATATTCAGCTTGCCCGCTGCTTTAGAGACGAGGATCTGCGCGCCGACCGCCAGCCTGAGTTCACCCAGATAGACATGGAAATGTCATTTGTTGACGTTGAGGATATACTGGATATAGGCGAGGGGCTTATGAAGCGGCTCTTTAAGGAAATCAAGGGGATAGATATTCAGACTCCCATCCCCCGACTGACATTTAACGACGCCATGAACCGCTACGGCTCGGACAAGCCGGACACCCGCTTCGGAATGGAGATTATAGATATCAGCGAGGCTGTTAAGGACGTTGACTTCGTGGTCTTCAAATCTGCTCTTGAAGCAGGCGGCTCGGTTCGCGCAATAGTCATCAAAAACGGCGCAGCGACATACACCCGCAAGGAAATAGACAAGCTTACCGAACACGCCAAGGGAATAGGCGCAAAGGGTCTTGCATATGTAAGGTGGCTGGAGGATGCCCCCAACTGCTCGTTCGGCAAATTCCTGCGCGAGGGCGAGCTTGAAGCTATTCTGACTGCCGCCGGCGCGGAAAAGGGAGACGTTGTGCTTATCGCAGCGGATAAGAATAAGGTCGTCCTGCCGGTTTTGGGTGCTTTAAGGCTTATTGCCGCCAAGAAGATGGATATCATCCCAAAAGACAAATATAACCTTCTGTGGATAGTTGAGTTCCCGTTCTTCGAGTATAACGACGAAACAGGGCATTGGGACGCTATGCATCACCCCTTCACCATGCCGCTTGACGAGTGCCTTGACTATATCGACACCGACCCCGCAAACGTCCGCGCAAAGTGCTATGACCTTGTTCTGAACGGAACCGAGCTTTGCTCAGGCTCAATGAGAATAACCGACTGCGAGCTTCAGAACCACATGTTCCGCCTGCTGGGTCTTACCGATGAGGAAATAGAAGCCAAGTTCGGCTTCCTGGTAGAAGCTTATAAATACGGCGCACCGCCGCACGGCGGCTTGGGTCTGGGTCTTGACAGGCTTTCTATGATATTCGCGGGTGCAGATAATCTTAGGGATGTTCTGGCATTTCCCAAGGTTCAGAACGCCAGCGAGCTGATGTCGAGCTGCCCCGCCAAGGTTGACGATGTTCAGCTTAGCGATTTGCACATTGCTGTTACCGAGGAAGAATAAAATCTATATCAACGGCTGCCGTTCCAACCATGGGATGGCAGCCGAAATCACATTAAGCGGGAGCTTGTCAGGTTCGTCCACTGAAAACCTCTCTGATTTTATTATAGTATATTTTGCCCACATATCAGGCAAAAATCAGAAAGCATGTTCATTTTTGCGAAATATCCCGCAGGATTTTTCAACTGCTTCGTAAAACTTTTGCAGAAATTAGCTTCCGGGATGATATCCCGCCCAAAAAATCTGATGAAAATCAAAAAAATTCCCGTATTCCTATTGACAAATTCCGCAGAATAGTATATAATATCTTCTGTAAAGTTTTATGGCTTTACATTCAAAACAAGATTTAGTGTTCTTTTCAGTAAAGCGAAGGTGGATATTGTGGCAAAGGATCTCAGATTTTCAGCACTTTTAGACGTATACGGCGATATGCTTACCGAGAAACAGCGCGATATGCTGGATTTGTACTACAATAGCGACCTTTCACTGTCAGAGATCGCGCAGGACGAGGGGATATCCCGCCAGGGCGTGAGGGACAGTATAAAGCGCGGCGAAGAAGCCCTTTTGGAGATGGACGAAAAGATAGGCGTAATGGAAATAGTCGAAAACTGCAATGCCCTGATGCGCCATGTATCCTCTAAGTGCGACGAGATAATCGGCGACTGCAAAACATATACCACCACCAAAAGCGTAATCGAAAAGCTTGAAGCCATTAAATCGGGCATTTCGGGCACTTCGCTGATATCAAGAAAGAAATATACCGGAAAGGAATAAGCATATAAATGGCGTTTGAAGGATTAAGCGAAAAGCTGGCAAACGTTTTCAAGCGGCTCAAATCGCACGGCAGACTTACCGAGGCTGACGTTAAGGCTTCCATGAAGGAAATAAGAATGGCGCTTTTAGAGGCTGACGTTAGCTATAAGGTAGTTAAGGACTTTGTGGCTAAAGTCTCCGAAAGATGCGTCGGGGCGGATGTTTTAGAGAGCCTGACGCCTGCCCAGCAGGTTGTAAAAATCGTCCATGAGGAGCTTATAAAGCTTATGGGCGAATCAAACAGCAAAATAAACTTCCCGGCAAAGCCGCCCTGCGTTATAATGATGTGCGGCTTGCAGGGCTCGGGCAAAACCACACACGCGGCAAAGCTTGCAAAATATTTCAAGTCGCAGGAAAAGCGCCCGCTGCTGGTCGCGCTGGATATCTACCGCCCGGCGGCTATAAAGCAGCTTGAAATCGTCGGCGAGAAGGCGGGCGTTCCGGTCTTCCAGATGGGTCAGATAGACCCAAGAAAGATAGTCAAGGCAGCATTATCCCACGCTAAGGACTATGGCAACGATATAGTGATACTTGATACCGCAGGTCGCTTGCAGATAGACGAGGAGCTTATGAACGAGCTTCGCGACATTAAGGAAATAGCTCAGCCCAGCGAGATTATGCTGGTAATAGACGCTATGACAGGTCAGGAAGCGGTAAACGTCGCCAAGAGCTTCGACGAAGCCATGAATATCGACAGTGTAATACTGACAAAGCTCGATTCCGACACGCGCGGCGGCGCGGCACTTTCTGTACTTGCTGCAACCGGCAAGCCCATAAAGTTTGTGGGTATGGGCGAAAAGCTTGACGAGTTCGAGCCGTTCCACCCCGAAAGAATGGCTTCAAGAATCTTAGGCATGGGCGATGTGCTTACGCTTATAGAAAAGGCGCAGAACACCATCGACGAAAAGGAAGCCGAAAAGCTTGCCGACAAGATGATGGAAGGCTCGTTTGATATGAACGACCTTCTGGATCAGATGCAGCAGATAAAGAAAATGGGCTCGATAAAGTCGCTCATAAAGATGATTCCCGGCGCGAACAAGATTGACGAAAGCGCCATAGACGAGCGCCAGCCCATAAGAACCGAAGCAATGATACTTTCGATGACCCCGCAGGAGCGCGCGCATCCCTCCATCATAAATCCCAAGCGCAAGCGCAGGATAGCCGCCGGAAGCGGCACACGGGTTGAGGATGTAAACCGTCTTTTAAAGCAGTACGAGCAGATGCGGGATATGATGAAGAAGCTCGGCAAGGCAGGAAACGGCAAGAAGGGCAAAAAAGGCAGAATGCCCAATCTTCCGCCTGAGCTGATGAATCAGCTTAAGGGGCTTTGATGGGAGATAATCCCGCTGAAATCCCGAAAAACAAGTCGTTAACCTCGCTTAAAAGGTTAATATATAAATAAAATTCATTTAGGTGGTGAAATAGAAATGGCAGTAAAAATTAGACTCAGAAGAATCGGCGCCAAGAAGGACCCCTTCTACAGAATAGTTGTAGCCGATTCCAGATATCCCAGAGACGGTCGTTTTATCGAAGAGATTGGCTACTATGACCCCACTGTTGAGCCTTCCGTTCTGAAGGTCGACGCAGAGAAGGCCAAGAAGTGGATCGCAACCGGCGCTCAGCCCACCGATACCGTTAAGGCTATCTTCAAGAAGAACGGCGTTATCTGATTTTGGCAGCTCAAGTTGCTGTTGCGGCTTTTTTCAGCAGGGCGGTCGCTCCGGAAGAATTGCGCCCGGTCGTTCGCCTTGCTGATAATCGGAAAGCCGGAAAGAGCGAACTGCGATTCGATTCAGGAATCGTTTATCGCTTATCGCTTACACTATTCGCATATCGTAAAAAGAAACCTACGCGCAGCCGGAAAGCGGCGGGCGCAGTATACTATTAGAAGGAAAGATAAACATGAAAGAACTTTTGAAAACTATTGCGGCGGAGCTTGTTGATAACAAGGAAGCCGTTGAAATAACCTGCGATGAGCCTAATGAGGACGGAGTTATTGTGTATCATCTGCACGTTGCGCCGGACGATATGGGAAGAGTTATCGGCAAGCAGGGAAGAATAGCCAAGGCTATACGCACTCTTATGAGAGCGGGAGCCGCAAGGGTAAATGAGAAGATTATGGTAGAGATCGATTGACGGCGGCAGGAGTTTGTAAGTAACCATAATTTGAGTAAAAAACAGCCTTTTTATGGGGCTGTTTTTTGTAGGAGGATAGTTTGTGCGGTTCCTATCGGTGCGCCCATTGGGGATTGCTCCATGACCCTACTTTCTGCGGACGCTGCACTTCCTGCGGGCGGAGGCTTGGACGGCGTTTAGCCGTCCGGGTGACTCACGTCACCCACGCGCCATGCGCGTAAGCCTCCGCTACCCCGGACTGTTGGTGGGGCGCGCCTCCCCGGGTGACCCCACAACCGCCGTGAATCCTGTTCGGGAGACAGAGCGAGTGCATATATCAGCATTTTGTTTGAACTGCAAGTAAGTGCAGTCATGGTCGTGCTCGTCGCACGACCATAGTAGGACCCCCGGCGAGGGTCCTCCTACGTAAAAACAGTCCACCGGACTGTTTTTACTACCTCTCCTGCGCTTTTTTCGGAGAGGGATTTCGCTCCCTGCGGGGAGCGACGAGGGGCTCTGCCCCTACGACCCTGCAGCCTTGAAAGGCTGGCGAACTTTTTAAGTCTTTGTTGTTGAAAGTTAGTAATAGGAGGCTCATGCCATGCAAAAATACCTCGAAACCGGAAAAATCGTCTCTATCCACGGGCTTAAGGGCGAAGTCAAAATCCAGCCATGGTGCGATTCACCCGAATATCTCTGCGGCTTTAAGCACCTATATTCCAAAACCGGCGAGCATGTTTATGAAATCGAGCGCATCCGCCCGCAGGGGAACATGGTAATAGCCAAGATAAAAGGCATTGACGCCCCAGAGCAGGCGCAGGCAATGCGCGGAAAAGTTCTGTACATCGACCGTGAGGACGCCAAGCTTCCCGAAGGCTCCTACTTTGTTGCCGACCTTATCGGGCTTGACGTGCGCGACGAATCGGGGCGCAGCTACGGCGCAATCAGCGACGTTTTGCAGACCGGCGCCAATGACGTTTACGAGATAAAAAGTGATGACGGAAAGTTATATTACATCCCTGCTATACCGTCGGTAGTGCTTTCAACCGATATTGAGGGCGGAATTATGACAATATATCCCATGGAGGGGCTGTTTGATGAGGATTGACATTGCAACACTCTTTCCGGAGCTTTGCGAAACCTGGCTCTCGGCAAGCATAGTCGGCAGAGCGCGCGACACGGGCGTTTTTGAGCTTCACTGCCATCAGATACGCGATTATGCCTTCGACAAGCATCACCGGGTGGACGACACCCCATACAGCGAGCGTCAGGGAATGCTTATGATGGCGGAGCCGATATGGCAGTGCTACAAGGCTGTCGCGGGGGAGAGGAAGCCATACGTTGTGTTCATGTCGCCAAAAGGAAAAACCATGAATCAGGAAAAATTCAAGGAGCTTGCCAAAAAGACCGACCTTTTCATACTCTGCGGGCATTACGAGGGCGTTGACCAGCGAGTCATAGACAAAATAGTTGACGAAGAGATATCGCTGGGCGACTTTGTTCTAACAGGCGGGGAGCTTCCCGCGGTGGTGCTGGTTGACGGCATAGCCCGAATGCTTGAAGGCACCCTTGGGCACGAGAATTCCTGCGAGGATGAGAGCCACTTCGACAGCCTTTTAGAGTACCCCCAATACACCCGCCCCGAGGTATGGGAAGGTATGCCTGTTCCGGAAGTACTGCTTTCGGGGCACAGAGAGAATATAATGAAATGGCGGCGGTACAAAAAGCTGGAGGAGACTTATAAGAAGCGCCCCGAGCTTCTGAAAAGCGCACAGCTTAGTATTGTTGACGAAGCAAATCTATCGGAAATAAGCGCGATTGCCGACGAGCACCCTCACATTTTTGACGGAATTGAAGACGGTGCTGAGGAATGACATCCACAAAAATGCGGCAATAATAGGCTTGTGATGTGAATATATGTAAAATGTTCATTGTCGATGTGCACAAAGTTGTTGACTGATTTTATGCGGCTTGTTGGCATAAAGCAGATTTTTGCCCCAAAACGCAAAATTAGTGATAATTGTCCGTTGACTAAATGATACTAAATTTGTATACTGTAAAAAGTGAGGATTAAACTTGCTTCAGATAATGGCATGACGGCGGCACTTGCCTGCGGTGATTGTTCGCAGAATATAGCTGTCTCCCTGTGGTTTGAGGTAAGAAAGCAACATTCATTCAGAACCCTGTTTTTTATTATTGGAAATGGAGAGTTATTGGTATGTTCGTAAAAGATGTAGTAGTTAAGAATCAGGTTGGTCTTCATGCCCGCCCTGCAACCTTCTTTATCCAGAAGGCAAACGAGTTCAAGTCTTCCATCTGGGTTGAAAAGGAAGAAAGGCGTGTAAACGGCAAGAGCCTTCTTGGCGTTCTTTCCCTCGGCATTATCGGCGGAACTTCCATAAGAATCATCGCCGACGGTGCAGACGAAGAGCTTGCAGTCAACAGCCTTGTTGCTCTTGTTGAAAGCGAATTCGCTGAGGATGCAAGATAATATTACTTGTTCTTTTAAAAGCTTAGCTGATAAAAAAGCTCCGCTCCTTTTTGGTGCGGGCTTTTTTATTGAGTGATACACATCTGCTGACCACTATTATTGACTTTCAGGCAAATGTATGATAGAATAATATCAGCATAAAATATTACTGAACGGAGTGATGTTATGAGCACAAGAGATATAGCCGCCGGAATATTGAATCAGCTCACCGAGGAACAGCTAAAGGGCTTTATAGCGCTTTTTCATGACATCGTGCCGGTAAAAGAGGATGATTCTGCCGAGCGTGAGGCTGCATTTGACCGTCTTGCCAAAATGCGCAAATATATTCCCGACCTGGACGAAAAGAAGGAGCTTTCAGAATACAGGCAGGAGAGGTATGGTATCACCGTCAGACAATAGTTAAATAAATAAACCAACGCCGCATTCTCAGCTGTCGATTGAGAATGCGGCGTTTGATTATTGATTTCATTGTTACCTAAAAAGCTCGGAATGACTTCCGACGCGGTTCAGAAGAAGAACAAGAACATCATCAAATATTTCGTAAATCAACAGCCAATTCGGTTCAATATGACATTCCCGACAGCCCAGATATTCTCCGGTCAAATCATGGTCACGATATTGGGGTTCAAGCGGCTTGCCGTTGGCTAATTGTTCTATTACTTTTAGAAGCTTATCGGTATTCTTGCCCTGCTTTTTAGCCAATTTCAAATCCTTTTTAAACTTTGTTGTAAACCTGACTTCATACTTCATAGATCAAGTGCTGCCTTCAGCTCCTCCATGCTCTTATACCCCTTTGCGGATTTATCATGCGCGAGCCGCCTGCCCTCCTCAATAGCCGCGGCTGTCTCGTCGTTGGGAACAAACAGCTTCAACTCAAAAGGAATACCGTTTTCGCGGATGGTCTGCCGCAGGAAGATATTCACCGCCGTGGTCATATTCAGCCCAAGCTCCTCAAAAATCCTTTCCGCCGCCGCCTTGACGGCTTTGTCAGTGCGGATGTTCAGATTTGTACTCTCCACAAAATCACCTCCATGGTTATTCTATGATGATTATATCATGGTATGTGCATAATGTCAATACAAAGTGTTGGTTATATACGAATCACATCACAATAATCCGTGACATAAGCTTAAAATATAGGGCGCATATTAATGCTAATTGATATATATAATATCCTAAAAAATCCAGCAAAAATGCCTCTATTTTTATAGCTTGGTGATAATGTATAAAAAAATATAAAAATATTTTACCTATTCATAATTTATTAACACATTTGCCGAAAAAATGTGTTACAATTTGTAATAATTGATGAAGTGGGCGTTTGCGATAAAATCACGCCTAAATTAATAATTTTATAAGGAGTATGCAGTATGTCTAACAGATTGTTTCAGGGAGTTCTCCAGCAGATGCACGATATCATTAATTGCGAAATAGGAGTTATAGACTGCGATGCGCTTGTAATAGCGTGCAGCGATTCCTCAAGAATCGGATATACAAACGAATTCATTTCCTTGGACCTTAACGAGACATATGATTATTTTATCAGGGACGGTTATACCTATATGCCCTTCGGTCCTAAGCCAAAGAACGAGTATTACGCTTTCGTTGAGGGCACGGATGAAACTGCTTATAAGTATGTTTCCCTTTTGAGCGTTGCGCTTTCCAATTTGCAACAGTTCTATGATGAAAAGTATGACCGCAACAACTTCGTCAAAAACGTCGTGCTGGATAATATCCTGCCGGGCGATATCCAGCTGAAAGCAAGGGAACTTCACTTCAATTCCAGCGTTACAAGGGTGGTATTCCTTATAAGAATAGTCGCCTCGAACGATGTTTCCGCGTTTGACGTTATACAGAACCTCTTCCCGGATAAATCAAAGGACTTTGTTTTCACCATCTCCGAAACGGATATAGTTCTTATCAAGGAAGTAAGACCGAATATCGAATCGGGCGATCTTGAAAAGCTTGCCTTTTCGATAGCCGATACCCTTTTGAGCGAGTTCTATACAAGAGTAAATATCGGCGTGGGAACGGTTGTTGACAATGTAAGAAACCTTGCTGTTTCGTTCAGAGAGGCTCAGATTGCTTTAGAGGTCGGCAAGGTGTTCGATACCGACAAGTCGATTATCAGCTACGAAAACTTGGGCATTGCAAGGCTTATTTACCACCTGCCCACCAACCTGTGCGAGACATTTCTTAAAGAGGTCTTCAAAAAAGGCTCAATCGAATCGCTCGACCAGGAAACCTTGTTTACAATTCAGAAATTCTTTGAAAACAATCTGAACGTTTCCGAAACATCAAGGAAGCTGTTTGTGCATAGAAACACCTTAGTTTACCGCCTTGAAAAAATCAAGAAGCTTACCGGTCTGGATCTGCGCGAGTTTGACCATGCTATAATCTTCAAGATTGCGCTTATGGTCAAGAAGTATCTTTCTTCAAACCCGGTTAAATTCTGATGCAAAGGTACCTCCTTGATTGACTGATCTCATTGACGCGCGGCAAAGCCCTTATAATTATTTGCTAACACTTATTCATGATAGAGAACCCTTGGAAGAATCCGCACCGCTTTCGGAAATGCTGCGGTGCGGACTCTTGAAGGCGCGTCGGATAAACAATTAAGGAGCAGACTGTAATGGCTTGCTCCTTTTGTCATCTTACAGTATTTATCAATTGATGAATCCGCCCTGTGTTTGTACAAAAGAAAGGATATTATGATTAACAATGGTTGAATTCAAAAATGTCACATATACCTACCCCACCGGGCAGACCGCCTTGCAGGACGTCAATCTGAGAATTGACGACGGCGAGTTTGCATTTGTCGTCGGCTCCTCCGGCGCGGGAAAATCCACCCTTATAAAGCTTATCCTGCGGGAGCTTACAGCCACCCAGGGCGAGGTAAGCGTTAACGGCTATAACCTTAACAAGCTGAAATCGCGCAATATACCCAAGCTTCGGCGCACAATCGGCGTTGTCTTTCAGGATTTCCGGCTTATACCCAACCTGACCGTATACGATAACGTTGCGTTTGCGCTGAGGGCTATAGACGCTCCCACAAAGTACATCCGCACACGTGTGCCCTATGTTATAAGCCTTGTGGGGCTTGCAACAAAGGCAAAATCCTACCCCAATGACCTTTCGGGCGGCGAGCAGCAAAGGGTTGCGCTGGCGCGCGCTCTTGTAAACGACCCCAAGCTTATAATAGCGGACGAGCCTACAGGCAATATCGACCCCGAAAGAAGCTACGAGATAGTTGACCTTCTTCGCGGCATAAACGGCTGCGGAACAACGGTTTTGATGGTAACGCACCAGCACGACCTTGTTAAATACTACGGCGGAAGAATAATAAACATCAACACAGGCTCCATCGTTTTCGATGAAAGAATTCTCGGAATAGATGAAAGAATGCCCGAAGCATACGGAGGTCAGGATGAGAGTAGCGAGCTTTAAATATCTTGTAAAGCAGGGCTTTAAAGGGCTGTGGTTCAACAGAGTAAACACCTTTGCATCCTTCTGCATTATAACCATATCGCTGGTAATGGTGGGACTTTCGGTTCTGGTATCAGCCAACATAACCCGAGTTATAGGCTCTATAGAAAAAAGAAACGAAATTATAGTAGTTATAAGAGACGGCACACCCGACAATAACATAACCATTTTAGGCGAGGAGCTTAAAAAGAACGACAATATCTTTGAAATAAACTTCTACTCCAAAGAGGAAGCATGGACGGAAATGCAGGCGGATATGAGCGAGGAGGAAAAAAGCCTCTTCCAGTACATCCAGAACAACCCCCTGCCTGACACCTATAAGGTAAGAATTTCCGATATAACCCAGCTTTCAAAAACGGTATCACAGATTTCGCAATTAGCCTCTGTTGAGCAGGTCAAGGCGCCTAACGAGTTTGCAAGCCTGCTTGTAAGCATACGAAACGTCTGCACGATTATATTCACGTTTATAACGGCGGCGTTGGTTATAGCCTGCTTTGTTATAATTTCCAACACCACCCGCACCAGCGTTTATGCAAGGCGGCGCGAAATCAACATTATGCGCTATGTAGGAGCATCAAAGAGCTTTATAAGGATACCTTTCTTTGTTGAAGGGTTGGTAATAGGAATAATCGGCTCTGCGGCAGCCTTCTTAATGACATGGTTTGCATACACCGAAATCTATCAGATTTTAACCGACTATTTAAGGTCGTGGTCATTCATAACCACATCCGGGCTGATTCCGTTTATGGATATAGCCCTTATCACCGGCATAGGATACCTTTGCTGCGGCGTTGTTATATCATCGTTCGGAACGGTAATATCCACAAGAAAGCATCTCAACGTATAATAGGGGAAACCGATGAAATCCAAAGAATTATTCCGGCGCGCGATAACCTTATTGACCGCCTGCGCAATCTCTATAAGCCTTTCGGTGTATTCCGGAACGGCGGTTATAAGTGCCGATTCCGAACAGACCCGGCTTGAGAACGAGCTTAATGACATCAAAAAGAAGCAGGATGAGATCGACAAGGCAATAAAGGACACCAAGGGCGATATCAGCCGCGAACAAGAGAATCAGGAAAAAATCGACGAGCAGATAAAAACCACCGAGGAATATATAAGAACCCTTACCGAGCTTATAAAGGAGTATAACTCCCAAATCGAGGGGCTGGAGCTTGACGTTGCGGCAAGGCAGGCTGAAATTTCCGACGCCGAAGCTTTAATAGAGCAGGAGCGGCAGGAAATCGAAGACAGCATTCAGGTATACGAAAAGCAGCTGAGGGCTATGTATATATCCGGTGAGGATTCATATGCCGCAATACTTCTTGGGGCGAACGACTTTTTTGATATGCTTATGAAGATGGAGCTTGTAAAGCGCGTTGCAGGGAGCAATAACGAGCTTATTGAGCATCTTATGTCCTTAAAGAACAGCTACGAGCAGAACAAGGCAGACCTTGAAGATAAGGTGACAGGCTTGGAAAACGCCATAGCCGAGGTTGACGGCAAAAAGACTGAAGTCGAAGCCCTGAAAGCCGACTGGGATGCTCAGCTTGATGACCTGAACGAGCTTCGCAGCCAGAGCAAATCCGTCATAAGCGAGCTTGAGAAACAGCGCAAAGCTTATGAGGCGAACAAGGACGAGCTTGAAAAGGAAGCCGACGAGATAGAGGAAGAAATTCAGGAGCTTATCCGCAAGGCGGCGCGCTCGGAATATATAGGCGACCTTGAACCCGGCACATTCCTGTGGCCTTTGCCGGGATATCCCACAATAACATCGCCCTATGAGGAGCGCTGGGGAACCATGCACTATGGCATAGATATCGCCGGAGCGAACGTTAAAGGCGCAGAAATCACTGCGGCAAATTCGGGCGTTGTAATAAAGGTAAACAACAGCTGCACCCACAACTACTATAAGGAAAAATCCTGCGGCTGCGGCGGAGGATTTGGCAACTACTGCATTATCGACCACGGCGGCGGATATACCACCCTTTATGCCCACGCGACCGAGATAACCGTTAAAGAAGGGCAACACGTTACCACCGGGGACGTTATAGGAACAGTCGGCTCGACCGGCTATGCCATGGGCTACCACCTTCACTTTGAAGTAAGAGTAAACGGCGAAAGGAAAGACCCCGAAAGCTTTAATCTCTTGCCATATTAAAACAAAAGCCTTTTGTAAAGATTTATACTTTGTTATAGGATATCCTGTGCGGAAATTATACAAAATTTTCGCGCAGCGACCGATATAATGAAATGAAAGGATACCGATGAAGTACAAAAGATTTATAAAACGCGCCGTGGCATTTGTAACGGCGGCAGCAATTTCAATAAGCATGGCGGCATATTCCGGAACTGCTTTTGTCAGCGCGGATTCAACTCAGGCCCAGCTTGAAAAGGAGCTTAAGGAAATTGAAAAGAAGCAGGATGAGATTGACAAGGCGATAAAGGAAACCAAGGGCGATATCAGCCGCGAACAAGAGAATCAGGAAAAAATCGACGAGCAGATAAAAACCACCGAGGAATACATAAGAACCCTTACCAACCTTATAGCGGACTATGACACCCAGATAGACGGTTTGGAGCTGGACGTAACCGCCCGGCAGGCGGAAATTGCCGACACCGAGGCTCTTATCGAGCAGGAAAAGCAGGAAATCGACGCAAATATATTGATATACGAAAAGCAGCTGAGGGCTATGTATATCTCCGGCGGGGACTCATACGCTTCGATTCTTTTAGGCGCTACAGATTTCTTTGATATGCTTATGAAGATAGAGCTTGTAAAGCGAATCGCAGGAAGCAATAACGACCTTATAGACAGGCTTTTGACCATAAAGGACAATTACGAGCAGGACAAGGCTGACTTAGAGGACAAGGTAACAGGCTTGGAAAACGCCATTTCAGACGTTGAAGGCAAAAAATCCGAGGTTGAAGCTTTACGCGTCACATGGGACGGTCAGCTTGAAGATTTAAACGCCCTTTACAAGGAAAGCAAGGCACAGATAAGGGAGCTTCAGAAGCAAAAGGAAGCCTACGAAGAAAACAAGGAAGAGCTTGAAAAGGAAGCCGAAAAGCGCGAAAAGGAGATCGAGGAAATTATCCGCAAGGCTTCACGCGCGGAATACATGGGCGACCTGCCACAGGGTACCTTCCTTTGGCCTGTTCCGGGGTATTACGTTATAACCTCGGGCTATGGCTCACGCTGGGGAACAAAGCACTACGGAATTGACATTTCCGGCTCGGGCATTAAGGGCGCGGAGATAACTGCGGCGAACTCGGGCGTGGTTATAAAGGTGAACAACAGCTGCACGCACAACTATGGCAAGAGTAAATCCTGCGGCTGCGGCGGCGGCTTCGGCAATTACTGCATTATAGACCACGGCGGCGGATATGCCACCCTATACGGTCACGCGACAAATATTATAGTCAAAGAAGGGCAAACGGTCACCACCGGCGACGTTATAGGATATGTCGGCACAACCGGCTACTCCACAGGCTATCATCTGCACTTCGAGGTCAGGGTCGATGGGGAGAGGAAAGACCCGGAGAAGTTTAATCTGATTAAGAAATAAGCTTTTGGCAATGATATTTTAGCTCTTTGAATTTCATTACTGAAATCTCTACTTTTACAAAAAGGATTGGTGATAAATATGAACATCTGGCACGACGTTGCACCCGAAAGAATCACTCCCGAGGATTTTTTGGCTGTAGTCGAAATCGAAAAGGGCAGCAAGAAGAAATACGAGCTTGACAAGCAGACCGGGCTTATCCGTTTAGACAGGATTCTTTACACATCCACCCACTACCCGGCAAACTACGGATTCATCCCACGCACCCTCGCTGACGATGGCGACCCGCTCGACGTTCTGCTTTTATGCAACGAGCCATTGCACCCGCTTGTCTTGGTAGAGTGCTACCCGATAGGCGTTATCACCATGCTCGACAACGGCAAGAACGACGAAAAGATCATAGCCATTCCGTTTGAGGACCCCAACTTCAACGCCTACCGCGGAATTGAAGCCCTGCCCAGCCATATCTTTGCCGAAATGAAGCACTTCTTCTCGGTATACAAGCAGCTGGAGGGCAAGGAAACCGCCGTCAACGAGGTTATGGGGCAGAAGGAGGCCGTAAGAATCATCCGCGAGTGCATCGACAGATACAATCAGGTATACGGCGCAAAGGGTGAATCCTCAAAGTCCAGAAAAGAGGACAAGGTAAAGGTCTGACGCACTAATCGCGCATTATCGCGCACCAATCGCGCAGGAATCCCGAAAAAACAAGGAGGTAAAAGGCTACGAACAGGAAAATATCCCTCGGACTTGCGATATCGCTTATGGCGATAGCCGCCGCAATAACCTTTATAATTTCAACAAGCTATTCCATGAACCTTTATAACGGTCTTGTCGCGGATGTTCAGCAGCGTGCCGAGATGTATACCAAGCTTGAGCAGATAGATACCTATGTCCGTGCCTATTACAACGGCTCTATAAACGAAGACAAGCTGATTGAATCCCTGGCTCAGGCATACATAAGCGTTTTAGGCTCGGACAGTGCAGAGTATTACGACGCCGAGGCTTACACCCTTTACAAGGAGCATTTAAGCGGCACTCACTTAGGAATCGGCATCTATGCCGAAGAGGTAGGCGGCTGCCCCTGTGTTACCGACGTTCTGGCGAACAGCCCCGCTGCGGCAGTGGGGGTCAGTATTGGTGACAGTATCGTTGAAATAAACGGTCAGAGTGTTATAGAAATGGGGTACGACAAGGCGTATTCCATGCTCAGAGCGGAAAACGGCACTCCCTTAACCATCACCCTGAGGTCGGGGGGAGAGGATAGAACGGTCGACCTTGCCAGCGTTCAGATGACTGTGGCATCCGTTAAGACTGATAACTTCGACGGCTACGGCTATATAAAGGTCTACGAATTTTCGGAAAGAACCTACCAGCAGTTCATGGCGGCATATTCAATGCTTCTTTCCTCAGCAGATACAAAGGGTCTGATAATAGATTTGCGCAACAACAGCGGCATGATATTCGAGCCGGTGTTCAACCTGCTGAATTCCTTACTTCCGCAGGGCGCGACGCCGTATATCTCAACCGCCCTTTCCGGGGAGGAGACGAGCGCCGACTCCGCTTCGGGAAACTATAACACCAACCGCCCGATAACCGTGCTTGTAAATTCAAGAACAAAGGGTCCCGCAGAGCTGCTGGCGGCATCGCTTGCGGATAACTGCGGTGCAAGAATAATAGGCTCGCAGACGGCGGGAAACGCCCAGCTCCGCGAGACTTACGCCCTTTATGATAATACCGCCATCAGCCTGCCGATAGCAACACTGAAGGCTCCGCAAACCCAGTTCTCGGGAACGGGCATAAAGCCGGAGTATGAGGTAACAATGCTTGCTGATACCGAGGTTGATCTGATAGCTTTGGACAGCACTACCGACGGATGTATAAAGAAGGCGATAGAGGTATTGTCACAGACTGCGGGGAATTGACAATGAATGAGATATCCAGGCAACTCGGTCAGCGTATCCGCAATTACAGAACCCAGAAAAAACTAAGTCAGGAGAAATTAGCCGAATTAGCCGACTGTCACCCCACCTATATCGGGCAAATCGAGCGCGGCGAGAAAAACGCAACCGTTGAAAGCGTATCAAGAATAGCCTCGGCTCTTGGCGTTTCCCTTTCCAGACTGCTTGAAAAGCTCGGCAGGGATGATAAGTCCGACAACATCCCGCTGAAATGCTATGAATTTATCTCGACAAAAACAAAATCCGAGCAGGAGCGGCTTTATAATATACTTTTAGAGATAGACAGCTACAAATCAAAATGAATTTTTGCCAAAAATAAAAATACCGCAGCGGCGGGGCATTTTCACCCGAACCGCTGCGATTTTTGTTAATCTGATTTACTTATTTTCCCAGCAAAATCTTTGCCTTAAGTATCGCCAGCTGAGTCTTGCTGTCGGGTATCTCGTCGTTCATGACCATCTCAACCGCCCTGTCAAAGGGAATCTTAACAACGTCCACAAACTCATCCTCATCAAGATGCTGGCTTGAAAAGCTCAGACCCTGAGCCATATACATATATATAACCTCGGTATCGTAGGCAACGGTGGGGTAGAGCTTGCCCAAGTAGGTGATCTTTTCCGCCTCGGCGCCGACCTCCTCTTTAAGCTCCCTTATGCCGCAGGTGAGCGGCTCCTCGCCCTTTTCGCGCTTTCCTGCCGGAATCTCCAAAAGAACCGACTTGAAGGGATAGCGGAACTGTTTTACAAACAGTATCTCGTTATTTTCGGTAAGAGGAAGCACGCACACTCCGCCGCTGTGCTCTATGACCTCTCTTGTTGCCTTCTCGCCGTTTTCAAGCAGGACAGTATCCCTGTGAAGCTTGACTACTCTGCCGTCGAAAATCGGGGTGGTGTCGAGAGTTTTTTCGAACAAATGCTCTGCTTTTTCGTCCATTATATCCATCTTAATAAGCCTTTCCTTTCAATCAGTCGATATATCTTAAAACGGCAACCACTTTGCCTAAAATCGAAACCTCGTCCACGATTATGGGCGGCATAGTGTCGTTTTCGGGCTGGAGCCTGTAATGACCGTCCTCTTTAAAGAAGCGCTTTACGGTGGCGTCGGTGCCGTCCACAAGTGCTACTACTATCTGACCGTTCTCAGCAGTCGTGGTCTGCTCGACGATGACTGTATCGCCGTCCAAAATGGCGGCGTTTATCATCGATTCGCCCCTTACCTTTAAGGCAAAGAGCTTGCCATCATAGTGCTTAAAGGATTTAAAGCTTATGTATCCTTCGATATCCTCGATGGCGGTTATCGGCTGACCTGCCGTAACCGTTCCCAGAACCGGAACCTTTATGTTGTTATCATCCCCGGCTAAGCGGATGGCTCGGTTTAAATTGTCCCCCTTGCGCTCGATTAACCCAGCCTCCACCAGCTTGCCTAAGATTCTGTGAACGGTGGAGGTCGATTTTATCCCCAGCTCCGCACATATTTCGCGGACGGACGGCGTAAAACCGTCGCTCGCACGCTGTTTGACGAATTCGTAAACAGCCATATCCTTTTCATTGAGTGCCATATTACAGCCCTGCCTTTCCTTCAGGCTCGGAGCCTTCAAGCTCTTTCGCCAGTCTTTTTGCGACCTTATATATATCCCCGCAGCCCAGCGTTATAACCATGTCTCCGGGTTTAAGCTCCTTTTTAAGATACTCCACACAGTCATCAAAGCTTGGAGTGAGCACGCCGTTTTCAAGCTTGGAGACAAGCTGACTTGATGACACTCCGAAAGTGTTTTTCTCCCGCGAGCCCATGATATCCGTCACCACAGCCTTATCCGCTATCGAAAGCGCCGAGACGAAATCGTCCATCAGCATAGCCGTCCTTGAATAGGTAAAAGGCTGGTGCACCGCTATCAGGCGCTTGAAGCCCAGACCGCGCGCGGTTTTAAGGGTTGCCGCAACCTCGGCAGGGTGATGGGCGTAATCATCCACAATGGTAACTCCCCTCACGTCGGCGATATGTTCAAACCTGCGTATAGCCCCCGCGAACTCCGAAAGACCCTTTACTATGGCTTCATCGGCGATGCCAAGATACCTTGCGGCGGCTATAGCGGCAGTGGCATTCAGAACGTTGTGCCTTCCGGGGACGCGTATCTCTGCGTCAAGCAGCCTTTCGCCCCTGTAATATACCGTGAACCAAGTTTTAAGTCCCTCGGTTTTGGTGATAACCGGGTAGTAATCGTTGGTGTCACCCCAGCCGAAGGTTATCATATCCTTGCCGGAGATATCCTTTAAAGCGTCCAGCGTGTTCTCATCGTCGCCGTTATAGATAACGCACTTTGAGGCGTTGGAGGCGAATTTTGTAAACGATTTCTTCAAGTTTTCAAGCGTTTTGAAGTAATCTAAGTGATCCTCGTCGATATTCAGAATCAGCGCGATATCGGGGTAGAGCTTCAAGAAGGTATCCACAAACTCGCAGGATTCGCAGACCATAATATCCCCATCGCCGCTTCTGCCCGAGCCGCCAATCGATTTGAGCTTGCCGCCCAGAAAACAGCCGAAGTCCTTGCCGCTCTCCAAAAAGACCTGGGCAAGCATGGAGGACGTTGTAGTCTTGCCGTGAGTGCCCGAAACGCAGACGGCGTTATCATACCAGCTTGTGACCAAGCCCAGTAAATCCTTTCGCTCCAAGACCGGCACCCCACTATTACGTGCGGCAATAAGCTCGGGGTTATCAGCCATTATTGCGGCGGTGTGAACTATCAGATCCGCCCCGGCGATATTTTCCGCCCGCTGACCCAAGGTAACCGGTATTCCCATCTTCCGCACGGCTTCAAGGGTCTCAGTCTCGTTATTGTCCGACCCGGTGAGGTAGTAGCCCAAGCCGTGAAGGATCTGTGCCAGCGGATACATTCCGCTTCCGCCTATTCCTATAAAATGAATGTGCTTTTTTCCGGTTAATATATTTTCCATAGCAATCACCTATTAAACAAATGTTCGTTTATAAATAGTATATTACATTTCCGCAAAAAAATAAACCCCTTTTTGAATATTTTTTCTGAAAAAAGGTAAAAATATTTTCATAAAGTAAGAAAGGACTTGCAAGTATGACAATAACAGGTATCAAAGTTAGAAAACTCATCCCCGAAGGCAGGCTGAAAGGCGTTATAAGCGTGACCTTTGACAACTCCTTTGCCGTCCACGACATAAAAGTGGTTCAGGGCGACGACAGGCTTTTTGTGGCAATGCCATCGCGCAGGGACGACAACGGTGTTTTCCGGGATATTGTTCACCCCATCTCCAGCGAGGTCAGGGAGAAGATGGAGGGGGAAATCCTC
>CALDFS010000206.1 GCA_937942105.1 uncultured Ruminococcus sp.
AGGCTATCGGCGTTGGAGCAGGTCAGCAGTCGAGAATCCACTGCACACGTTTGGCGGGCGGCAAGGCGGATACATGGTTCCTGCGCCAGCACGACAAGGTGCTGAATCTGCCCTTTAAGCCCACCATCGGCAGACCCGACAGAGACAACGTTATAGACGGCTACATCAACAAGAACGAAGAGGACGTTTGCGCTGACGGCGTTTGGCAGAAGTACTTTACCACTAAGCCCGAGCCGCTTACAGATGCCGAGGCAAAAGAATATCTTAGCTCCATAAAGGGCGTTTCGCTGGGTTCTGATGCTTTCTTCCCGTTTGACGACAACATTGAAAGAGCGCACAGAAGCGGCGTAAGCTACGTTGCCGAGCCGGGCGGATCCATCAGGGATGATGTATGCATTGAGCGCTGCAATAAGTACGGCATGGTAATGGCGTTCACCGGCATGCGCCTGTTCCACCATTGATGGGTTAGGTGAGCGGTATGAAGCTTTTAGTAGTAGGCTCGGGCGGAAGGGAGCACGCCATTATAAAAAAGCTCCTTGAAAACCCAACGGTTGAAAAAATCTATGCCCTGCCCGGAAACGGCGGTATCGCGCAGGACGCGCAGTGCGTTAATATCGGCGCTAAGGATATAGACGGCATAGTAAAATTTGCCAAAGAGAATAGTATAGACTACGCAGTAGTAGCGCCGGACGACCCGCTGGTTCTGGGCGCGGTGGACGCTTTAGAGGCTGAGGGAATACCCTGCTTCGGTCCCAGAGCAAGCGCCGCCATCATTGAGGGCAGCAAGGTATTTTCAAAGAACTTGATGAAAAAGTACGGCATACCCACGGCGGCGTATGAGGTGTTCGACAGCGCCGAGAAGGCTTTGGAATACTTAAAAACCGCACCCATACCAACGGTTGTAAAGGCGGATGGGCTTGCTTTGGGCAAGGGCGCAATAGTGTGCATGACCCGCGAGGATGCGCTTGCCGCCGTTAAGGAAATCATGCAGGATAAGAAGTTCGGCGACAGCGGCAACAGGGTAGTTATCGAGGAGTTTCTGGAAGGACCCGAGGTTTCGGTACTAAGCTTTACCGACGGCAGGACGGTTGTGCCGATGGTAAGCTCGATGGACCACAAGCGGGCGCTTGATAACGACGAGGGCTTGAACACCGGCGGCATGGGAACAATCGCCCCTAACCCTTATTACACCGAGGATGTTGCCGAGCGGTGCATGAAAGAAATCTTCCTGCCGACTATAGACGCCATGAACAAAGAAGGACGAACCTTTAAGGGCTGCCTATACTTCGGGCTGATGATTACAAAGGACGGTCCCAAGGTGATAGAGTACAACTGCCGCTTTGGCGACCCTGAAACTCAGGTGGTTCTGCCGCTGTTAAAATCCGACCTGCTGACGGTTATGCAGGCGACCACCAACGGCACTCTTTCGGATACCAAGGTTGAATTCGATTCCGGCTGCGCATGCTGTGTAATAATGGCTTCAAAGGGCTACCCCGTGGCGTATGAAAAGGGGTATGTGATTAGCATTCCCGCCGAGGTTCTGCCTGATGTATACGTTGCGGGCGCTGCCTTAAAGGATGGCAGGCTTGTTACAAACGGCGGAAGAGTTTTAGGTGTGACGGCGACAGCGCCCACTCTTGAAGACGCTATATCTGCGGCATATGCGCGCGTTGAGAAGATAAGCTTTGGAAACGCATACTATCGCAGGGATATAGGCAAAAGGGCGCTTTTAGCCGCGGATGAATAACTGCGTTGGCAATATAACTGGCAAAGCCAATATCACTCGCGATAGCGAATATCACTGGCGATAGCCAATATAACTCGCGAAGCCAATATCACTAAAAGAGTTATATTCGCCTGACGGCGAGTGATATTGTCCTGGCGGGCAGTGATATTCGCCTGATGGCGAGTGATATTACCCTTGCGGGCAGTAAAAAAATAGAAAGGACTGACATAGATATAATGGTTTACAGAGTATTTGTGGAAAAGAAAAAGGAGCTTGCCCACGAGGCTAAGGCTCTTTTGGGCGACGCCAAGGCGTTCTTGGGGATATCATCCCTTGAAGACGTCAGGGTAATCAACCGCTACGACGTTGAAAACATTACCCCTAAGGTTTTTGAAAGAGCAGTTAAATTTGTGCTGTCGGAGCCGCAGCTGGATATTGCTTCTGCCGAGGTGGATTTATCGGGGGCATATGTATTCGCGGTTGAATACCTGCCGGGGCAGTTCGACCAGCGCGCCGACTCTGCCGCGCAGTGCATACAGATAATATCGCCGAAGGGAGAACGCCCCTTAATTCGCACTGCCAAGGTCTACGCCCTTTACGGCAAGCTTAGCGATACCGAGATTGCGGAAATCAAAAAGTATGTTATCAACCCGGTTGAAGCGCGCGAGGCTAGCCTTGAAAAGCCCGAAACCCTGAACATAAAATACGATATCCCCACCGAGGTAAGAACCCTGGAGGGTTTTACCAAGCTTGACAGGAAAGGTCTTGAGGACTTTGTTACTGCCTACGGACTTGCCATGGACGCCGACGATATTGCCTTCTGTCAGGCTTACTTCAAGTCGGAGCACCGCGACCCTACCATAACCGAAATCAGGATGATAGATACCTATTGGTCTGACCACTGCCGCCACACCACATTCTTAACAGTTATTGACAATGTAACTTTTGAAGACAAGCTTTTGCAGTCCGCCTACGAGCAGTATCTGGCGGTTAGAAAGGAGATTGGCAGAACCAAGCCCATCTGCCTGATGGATCTGGCGACGGTTGCCGTCAAGTACCTGAAGGCTCATGGCAAGCTTGACAAGCTGGATGAGTCCGAGGAAATCAACGCCTGCACCGTTAAAATCAACGTTGATGTTGACGGCGCTTCCGAGCCGTGGTTACTCTTATTCAAGAACGAAACGCACAACCACCCCACAGAAATAGAGCCTTTCGGCGGCGCTGCTACATGCATAGGCGGGGCTATACGCGACCCTCTTTCGGGCAGGTCATACGTTTACGGCGCGATGCGCGTTACCGGCGCTGCCGACCCGACCGTGCCTATAAGCGAAACCATAAAGGGCAAGCTGCCCCAAAGAAAGCTTGTTACCACCGCCGCTGCGGGTTATTCCTCATACGGCAACCAGATAGGCTTGGCTACCGGCATTGTAGATGAAATCTATCACCCCGGATATGCCGCTAAGCGCATGGAGATAGGCGCGGTTATCGCGGCTACCCCTGCCGAGAACGTCCGGCGCGAGGTTCCTGCCCCCGGGGATGTAGTCATCCTGCTGGGCGGAAGCACAGGAAGAGACGGCATAGGCGGAGCAACAGGCTCCTCGAAATCGCACAACGCCCACTCGGTTGAAACCTGCGGCGCAGAGGTGCAAAAGGGCAACGCCCCCGAGGAAAGAAAGCTTCAGCGCCTGTTCCGCAATAAAGAAGCCTGCCTTATGATTAAGCGCTGCAACGACTTCGGCGCGGGCGGCGTTTCGGTAGCAATAGGCGAGCTGGCGGATGGCTTGGAAATCGACCTGAACGCCGTTCCCAAGAAGTACGAGGGGTTGGACGGAACCGAGCTTGCAATAAGCGAATCGCAGGAGAGAATGGCGGTAGTCGTCGAGCCTGAAAACGTTTCCAGATTCTTGGAGCTTGCAAACACCGAGAACCTTCAGGCGCGCCCTGTTGCCGTTGTTAAGGCGGAGCCAAGGCTTGTTATGAAGTGGAATGGCAAGGAGATAGTTAACATCAGCCGCGAGTTCCTGAACTCCAACGGCGCGGATAAGCATATAAACATCACCCCAGCCGCCCCCAAGAATATCGCGAAGACGGTTTCGGGCGGCTTCAAGGAAAATTACATGGCGCTTGCGCAGGATTTGAACATCTGCTCGAAGCGCGGTCTTTCCGAAAGGTTCGACTCCACTATCGGCGCGGGAACAGTGCTTATGCCGTTCGGCGGCAGGAACCAACTCACCCCGATTCAGGCTATGGTGCAGAAGATATCCGTTGAGAAGAAGCACACCGACGATTGCTCGCTTATGGCGTTCGGCTATAACCCGTTCATCACCGAAGCAAGCCCCTACCACGGCGCTTACCTTGCGGTGGTTGAATCGGTCTGCAAGCTTATCGCCTCGGGCGCTAAGTTTGAGGACGTTTACCTGACCTTCCAAGAGTATTTCGAGCACCCGGGTAAGGACGGCAAGCGTTGGGGCAAGCCGTTAGCCGCACTTTTGGGCGCCTTCAAGGCTCAGTTAGAGCTTGGAATAGGCGCTATCGGCGGCAAGGACTCTATGAGCGGCACCTTCGAGGATTTGGACGTTCCGCCAACCTTGGTATCCTTTGCGGTCACCACTGAAAAGGTGGACGATATAGTATCCCCCGAATTCAAGGCGGCTGGGCACAAGGTTTATCTGCTTCGCCCCGAGTATGACGATAACGGTCTGCCCAAGACGGATTCGCTGATAGCTCTTTACAATAAGGTGACGGCTATTCTGCGCGAGGGCAGGGCGGTAAGCGCCTACACCCCCGGCATGGGCGGTATCGCGGAAGCTATCATGAAGATGAGCTTTGGCAACGGCATAGGATTTAAATATGCAGACACTGCAACAGTCGGCGAGCTGTTCGGCTATGACTACGCATCCTTCATATTGGAAGCGACCGAGGATTTGGACGGCGAGCTTCTGGGTGAGACTACCTCGGACGGCGCAATCACTCTCGGCGGCGAGAGCATAAGCTTAAACGAGCTTCTGAATGCTTACGAAAGCAAGCTTGAAAGCGTTTACAGCTGCAATATCAAAAACAGCGGAACCAAGTTTGAAAACTTCAGCTATAGCGTAACAGAGCATAGGTCTGCGGCTGTTAAGACAGCCAAGCCCAAGGTGCTTATCCCTGCGTTCCCCGGCACCAACTGCGAATACGACAGCGCAAAGGCTGTTGCCGACGCTGGCGCTCAGCCGGAAATCCTGGTAATAAACAACCTGACGGCGGAGGGCATTTCGCGCAGCGTTGAAAGCTTTGCCGACAAGCTTAAATCCGCACAGATGATATTCATTCCCGGCGGCTTCTCGGGCGGGGACGAGCCGGACGGAAGCGGCAAGTTCATAACCGCATTCTTCCGCAGCGCCGCAGTAAAGGAAGGCGTTGCCGACCTTCTGGAAAATAGGGACGGCTTGATGTGCGGAATCTGCAACGGCTTCCAGGCGCTTATAAAGCTTGGTCTTGTGCCGTATGGCAGGATAATTGATACCGACGAGAACTGCCCCACGCTGACCTTCAACACCATCAGCCGCCACCAGTCGCGGATAGTGCGCACCCGCATAGCCTCGAACAAGTCGCCCTGGCTTAGCCTGATGAATGTTGGCGACATTGTAAACGTTCCGATATCCCACGGCGAGGGCAGGTTCTTAGCCAGCGAGGAGCTGATACGCGAGCTTGCCGCCAACGGTCAGATAGCCACGCAGTATGTTGACCTTGCCGGCAGCGCCACCGGCGATATCCACTTCAACCCGAACGATTCTGCATACGCGATTGAGGGTATCACATCCCCCGATGGCAGAGTGTTCGGCAAGATGGGTCACTCGGAAAGAGTGGGCAAGGGGCTTTATCGGAATGTGCCCGGAAACTATGATATACGCATGTTTGAGGCAGCAGTAAAGTATTTTAAGTGATGCAAGCGTTTCACTGCGGTGAAACGCGCTTGCGCCGCTAGTGATAAGTGATGTCGCTTCGCTAGTGATATGCGGCTTACGCCGCGTTGTGGTGTCGGCTTGCGCCGACGGATTTTAAGTGAACGGCTTCGCCGTCTGAGGGTTATGCCCTTGGGCGGCGATTGTTGTTTGTGTACAAAAAATCTCCCTAATAGAACAAATGTTTCTGAAAGTACTTGACAAATTTGAAAATTCGGGTATTATAGTAATTAGAGAAACATATGTTTCTATCTTAAAGGAGGTATTTTATGGAAGAACAATCGTTTGAAAGAGTGGAAGCCTTTCTTCGAAGCAGCTATGTCTCCGCAGCCGATGTTGAGCCTGCGGAGCATGCTTTTTTATTGGGCGACACCCGCTTTCCCATCGGCGAAATATCCATTATCGCGGGGGCGGGCGGAGTGGGAAAGGGTCAGCTGGCATGCGCGCATATTGCCCTTGCAAGCCGGGGATATAACCTTGCCGGGGCAGTGGCGGGCGAGCCGCAAACCTGCCTGTTTATAACCGCCGAGGACACCGCCCCGGACGTTCGGCGGCGCCTTGACCGCTCGCTTTTTAAGGCGGATATGTCGCGGGTGCTGATTCAGGACAAGACCCATTCCTTTAATTTCGGGCTTGACCTTAGCAAGGAAAAGAACCCCTACAGGCTGGAATCGCTCATACTGCTGACCGGTGCGACGCTCGTCTATCTCGACCCGCTTCAAGCCTTCGTCGGCGAGTTCACCGACCTTTCGCGGCAGAATCAGGTCCGCCGCATAATGCATGCCCTTGCGGCGCTTGCCGAGCGGACAAGGTGCTGCATAGTGCTGCTGATGCACCTGAACAAGCGGCAGCAGATAGTAAACGCCGCCGACCTTTTGTGCGGCTCCAGCGATATTGTAAACGCTTCCCGCTCGGCAATGCTTTTGACAAATGACTTCAGGGACGGCGACCCCGACCGGCGATATCTGTTCCACATAAAATCAAACCACGCCAGAAACGCCGGAACGCTGGAGCTAAGGGTTGCCGCGGCTGGAAACAGCATAATAGGCACAAGCGACGTAACCGCCGAGGAGTATGTTCAGGCGGTAAACACAAGGCGGGCTGCCAAGGCTGCAAGGGGCGAGCCAAACTATGAACAAATGTTTTACTCAGGAATCGAACAGATGATAGCCGAGGGCAAGCTGCAATCCACTTTCAGAGAGTTTATTGATAGGTTTGCGCCGAGCTTTCAGGGGCGACCGAAGTATGTTATGGACGATATTGCTATCAGAGTTGAGGAAAGGTTGGGGTATACTATACAGACTAAGACCTCAAACAGCAGTGCAGTTAAGGTTGACGGTGACAGGGGATTCAGGCTTACTAAACTGTAAGGACGAAAAAAAGGACGATGTTACTGAAAGAAAACTTCGTCCTTTCGTCACTAATAAAAGTATCATAAATCTTTTATTATGCCTGTAAATATATAATTTATAAATATTTTACAGCTATTTAAGAAGCAATAGCTGCTTTATAGCATAATATGTAAGAAAAGAGATAATTAATTGATAATTTATACTATAGAGCCAGCCTTTTTATTGTCAGAACAGTATATTTATTTTGAATGACTATTAATGTTCCATAATATGGTATTAAAAAGGACGAAAGGACGATGTTTTCCTCACTACACTTCGTCCCTTTTTGTTCATTATCGTCCATTTCCCCGATTTTGCCCAGCCGGAACGTTCCAACCCCTCAAAATCCGTGGGAGCGAACGTGTATCCAGAAAAAACTCCGCCGCCCGAGGGCATAACCCTCAGACGGCGAAGCCGTTCACTTAAATCCGTCGGCGCAAGCCGACTCCACAACGCGCCGCAAGGCGCATATCACCAGCGAAGCGACATCACTAGCGGCGCAAGCCGCGCATAACTTATAAACGTCCGCGGCAGACAGCTTAAAAAGCAAGCCGTCTGCCGCAGGGCGCTTTAGGGGTTTTATGAAAAAAATAGCTTGATGTCAGATGTTTACAAGCTTCTTGTAGCTTGCCTTAAGTGCAGGGTAAATCTCGGTGTAGAGCTTGTAGCACTCTTCATACTTTGGAACGTTTTCTGCAATGGGCTGCTGAACCTTGTCTGTCTTAATAACAGCCGAGCAAGCCTCGGGCACGCTGGAATAGATACCCGCGCCCACGCCTGCAAGTATAGCAACGCCCAATGCCGGACCTTCCTTCGAGGATGCCGTTTTAACCGGGCAGGCATACAAATCGGCTAACATCTGCCTCCACAGCGGGCTGGAGCCGCCGCCGCCGCAAGCCATCATGTCGGAAACGTTAACGTCCATCTGCCGGAACACCTCAACGCAGTCGCGCAGGGAGTAGGAAACGCCTTCCATTACCGCTCTGAGCAAATCCTTCTTTTCGTGCATGGCGGAAAGACCGAAGAATACTCCTCTTGCGTCAGGGTCAAGGTGCGGGGTGCGCTCGCCCATCAGGTAGGGAAGATAAAGGAGCCTGTTGGCGCCTATCGGAACGGTGTCGGCTTCCTTATCCATAAGATAATAGGCGTCAACGCCCATCATCCTGGCGGTTTCCTTTTCGGCATTGCAGAAGTTATCTCTGAACCACTTTAAGGAAAGACCCGCGCCCTGAGTAACGCCCATAACATGCCAGCAGCCGGGAACAGCCGCGCAGCAGGTGTGAACCCTGCCAAGCTTATCTATAGTGACCTTAGAGGTGTGGGCGAACACAACGCCCGATGTGCCTATGGTGGTGAACGCCTTACCGTCCTCAACAACGCCGGTGCCTACTGCGGCGGCAGCATTGTCGCCCGCGCCGCCAACGACTATTGTGCCCTCGCACAGACCGACCTCTTCGGCAATCTCCTTAGTCAAGCCGCCTGTAACCTCACAGGATTCATAGACCTTGCCCAGCATATGCTTATCAAGCCCGAGCTTCTCTATAACCTCATCCGACCAGTCCCTTCCGGCAACGTTTAAAAGCTGCATACCCGAAGCGTCCGAAACCTCGGTGGCGTATTCGTGGGTCAGCACGAAGCGTATGTAGTCCTTGGGCAGAAGTATATGGCGGCAGCGCTCATAATTCTCAGGCTCGTTGTTTTTAACCCAGAGTATCTTCGCGGCAGTCCAGCCGGTAAGGGCGGGGTTCGCGGTGATTTCTATAAGCTTTTCTCTGCCTAAAACGCGGTTCATTTCGTCAACCTCGTTAGCAGTCCTCTGGTCGCACCAGATGATAGAGCGGCGGATAACCTCGTTATCCTTATCCAGCATTACAAGCCCATGCATCTGACCGGAAAGACCGATACCCTTAACGTCTTCCTTCCTAACGCCCGACTGCGCAACTACCGCCTTGATGGTTTTGATTGCGGCGTTAGCCCAGTCTGCCGGGTCCTGCTCGGCATAGCCGTTCTGCGGCTGATACATTGGGTATTCGATGGTTTTTGAAGCGATTACTCTGCCCGCCTCGTCGAACAAAACGGTTTTAGTGCCGCTTGTTCCTATGTCTACACCTATGATATATGCCATAATTTAACCTCCACAATATAATTCACTTATCATACTATACCATAATTTTAGCTCAATGTCAATGATTTTGCACAATTTATACAGTGTCAGATGGAGAGCCGCTGTTCTGCGTACTGCTTCTGCATAAAATAATTCTGGATTTTTGGTATTGACAAATCCCATCCCGCGTGTTATGATAGCTCTAATAAAGGCAAAGACGGAGAGTAACGGCAGGAATACAGCCCAGAGATGCGGACAACGCTTATCACAAAAGATAAGCATGGTGCAAGCCCGCACAGAATAGGATTGCCGCTTTGTAGCTCCACCAGCCGGCGAAAAGAAAGCTCGGGGAGACATTCTCCTTCGGGTAAGTAGACTTCGCCCGCCCGCCAGCGTTAAAGGGCGCAAAGAGGATGGATTTTGTCCTCCCGCTTTTAGTTACTCAAAGCAGGGGAGAGAGCCGTCAATTTGAGTGGTACCGCGGATAGCGAATCATGCTGTTCGTCTCAAAGTAAAAAACTTTGGGGCGAGCTTTTTTGTTTTAAAAAGAGCTTTTAGTTCCCCAAAACAAAATGGTACGAAAGGAATGTAAACCAATGAGAAAAGAATTAGGAAAGCTTTACGAGCCGAAAGAGGTCGAGGATAAAATCTACGCCTACTGGCTCGAAAACGACTGCTTCAAAGCGACTGCCGACCCCGACAAGAAGCCCTATACCATAGTGATTCCTCCGCCGAACATAACCGGTCAGCTTCACATGGGTCACGCGCTGGATAATACTTTGCAGGATATCCTCATCCGCTACAAGCGCATGTCGGGCTATGCAACACTCTGGCTCCCCGGAACCGACCACGCATCCATAGCGACGGAAGCAAAGATAGTTGAAGCCATGCGCAAAGAGGGCATAACTAAGGACGATCTGGGAAGAGAAGGCTTCTTAAAGCGCGCATGGGATTGGAGAGAGAAGTATGGCTCCCGCATTATCTCCCAGCTGAAAAAGATGGGCTCATCCTGCGATTGGTCGCGCGAGCGCTTCACCCTTGACGAGGGCTGCTCCAGGGCGGTTAAAGAGGTATTCTGCAAGTATTACGAAAAGGGGCTTATCTATCGCGGAGAGCGCATTATAAACTGGTGCCCGCACTGCTTAACATCTATTTCCAACGCCGAGGTTGAATACGAGGACCAGGCGGGTCACTTCTGGCATTTAAGATACCCGCTTTCCGATGGCTCGGGTTGGCTTCAGCTTGCAACCACCCGCCCCGAAACCCTTTTGGGCGATACCGCCGTTGCAGTAAATCCCAAGGATGAAAGATATAAGGAATATATCGGCAAAACCGTAACTCTTCCCCTTGTAGGCAGGGAGATACCCGTAGTCGCCGACGCTTACGTTGATATGGAGTTCGGCACAGGCGTTGTTAAAATCACCCCCGCCCACGACCCCAACGACTTCGAGGTTGGCGTTCGCCACAATCTGCCAGTCATAAACGTTATGACAGATGACGCCAGGATAGTTGATGATTACCCCAAGTATGCGGGTATGGACAGGTTCGAAGCAAGAAAGGCAATCGTTGCCGACCTTGAAGCAGGCGGATATCTTGTTAAGATAGAGGAGCACGAGCACAACGTTGGCACCTGCTACCGCTGCGGAACCACTATCGAGCCGCGCGTTAGCCTGCAATGGTTCGTTAAGATGGCAGACCTTGCCAAGCCCGCCATTGAAGCGGTAAGAAGCGGAGATATAAAGTTTGTTCCCGAGCGGTTTGAAAAGAACTACTTCAACTGGATGGAGGATATACGCGACTGGTGCATATCCCGCCAGCTGTGGTGGGGTCACAGAATCCCGGCGTTCTACTGCGATGACTGCGGCGAGATGGTTGTTACCAAAGAGGATAAGGCATACTGCCCCCACTGCGGCAAGCAAATGCGCCAGGACCCCGATACGCTGGATACCTGGTTCAGCTCCGCCCTATGGCCGTTCTCAACCCTCGGTTGGCCTGAGAAAACCGCCGACCTTGACTACTTCTACCCCACCTCGACCCTTGTTACCGGCTACGATATAATCACCTTCTGGGTATCGCGAATGATAGTTGCGGGCATGGAGCATATGCATGAAAAACCGTTTGATACCGTTCTGATTCACGGACTTGTCAGGGATTCTCAGGGTAGGAAGATGTCAAAATCCTTAGGCAACGGCATTGACCCGCTTGAAGTAATAGACCAGTACGGCGCGGATGCGCTAAGGTTCATGTTAGCCTCGGGCAACTCCCCCGGAAACGATATGAGATATTCGGACGAGAAGGTAAAGGCTTCACGCAACTTTGCCAACAAGCTTTGGAACGCCACAAGGTTTATAATGATGAACCTGCCCGAGGATTTCGAGGTAACCGGCAATCTGCCCGAGCACTTGGAATTAGAGGATAAGTGGCTTGTTTCCAAGCTCAATACTCTTGCTAAAGAGGTTAACGACAATCTTGAAAAGTTCGAGCTGGGCGTTGCCGTTTCCAAGCTATACGATTTCATCTGGGATGATTACTGCGACTGGTATATCGAGCTTACAAAGCCCCGCATAAACGCCGGCGGAAAGACCGCCCTAAGCGCGCAGACCATCCTCGTCTGGGCGATAATAAGGATATTAAAGCTTCTGCACCCGTTTATGCCGTTTATCACCGAGGAAATCTGGCAGGCACTAAAGGGCGGAACCCCGCTTATGCTGGAGCGCTTCCCGGTTTACGAAAATGCGCTTAGCTACCCCGCCGAGGAAGCAGACTTTGAAAAGATAATCGCCGCCATAAAGGCAGTAAGAAACCGCAGGGCAGAAATGAACGTTCCGCCCTCTAAAAAGGCAGAGCTGTTTATTGAAACTGAAGAGGTTGAAACCTTCAAAAAGGGTATCATGTTCTTTGAACGCCTGGCATATGCTTCCAGTGTGGAGATAAGCAGGGAAGACCCAAAGATTGCCGACGCTGTTGCCTGCGTTACCGACTCGGCGCGCCTGTTCATTCCGTTGAGCGAGATTATTGATAAGGATAAGGAGCTTGCAAGGCTGAATAAAGAAAAAGCTGCGGTTGAAAAGGATATAACAATCATATCAGGCAAGCTTAACAACCCCGGGTTCTTGGCAAAAGCCCCCGCGCAGCTCGTCGAGGGCGAAAAGGCTAAGCTTGCCAGAGCCAAGGAGAAGCTTGCAAAGATAGAGCAATCTATTGCGGCGATGTGACACTTAACTCGCCGATAGGCGAATATAACTGCCCGACAGGACAATATAACTGTCCGATAGGACAATATCACTGCCCATTAGGGCAATATCACTCGCCGTCAGGCGAATATAACTCTTTTAGTGATATTGGCTTACGCCAGTGATATTCGCTATCGCGAGTTATATTGGCTTCGCCAGTGATATTCGCTATCGCCAGTGATATTGCTTAGCAGTCAAGCGTTTTACGCTTTAATCAGAAAGGACATAATATGAATAAAAATCTTTCGGTGAGCCGCCGACACCCTATAGTGTTCGGAATTATAGTCATAGTAGTATTCTTCGTGGTGATGAACGTTGTGGGAGCGCTTCTGGGAGCTTTCGGTCCCAAGTTCCTGCTTACAAACGGCGACTGGGTTATGCAGTGCGCCTGCGAGTGCGTTACAGCGCTTGTGGGTATCGCTCTGGCGGCAGTCTTTAAGGTCTGGAATATATGGGGCGAGCGCGGCATAGGCTTCGGCAAAGGGCTTTTAACCTCGATGTATTTCATTGTGGTATCAATAATTGCGCTTGCAGAGTCGATTATTCTGGAGCTTGCGGCTCCCGGAAGCAATTATGAAATTGAAGTGCCCTGGAAAATAGCCGTATTCGTGGCGACAGTATTTCTTATCGGCTTCACCGAGGAAACCTTCTTCCGCGGAGTCATCTCGAATCTGTTCTACGAGAGGTACGCCACCGACAAGGCGGGCGTCTGGACGGCGGTTATCGGCTCGGGCTTTGTGTTCGGGATGATGCACCTTGGCAACTGCCTTGCGGGATTGACTGTTACACCGAACGGAGTGTATTTTAATTCTTCCGTTGTGGTAGGCTCGCTGGTGCAGACGGCTGCTGCCTGTATGATGGGTATGGCTCTGACCGCTATATACTATCGCTGCCGAAATATCTGGGTGCTTGCCTTTGTTCACGGTCTTAACGACCTTTGCAGTGCGTTCACCGCCGGCGTTACAAAGGGCGGCTCGCTTGTAGGGGAGATTTCCACCTACACGCCGTTTATGTTCGTATCCATGATACCCTATGTTGTTTTAGTCATATTCCTGTTAAGACCCAAAAAGATGGCGGATATCCTTGCATACAGGCACTCCCATATGCCCAAGCAAAAGGATGAACTGTCCGGGCTTTCTGCCGATCAGTCCGAGCAGCAGCCCTATGCCGATGAAGCCGGTTCTGTAGAAACCATAGGCGATACTGCAAGCGCCAGCCAGAAGAGCCGGAAGAGCATGTATATAGCAGTGTGCACAGCTGCCGCGATAATAGTTGCGCTGTTTGCGCTTAGCGTATCGCTTTATATGGGCAGCGGCACGGCAAGTGATTTCAGCGGTGTGTTCTCTTACAGCTCCACCGAGAATTGGGATGGCACAGAGCCTTTATTTTCGCGCAGCTTCGGCAGCTTTGAAGCCCCCGAAACCCGCGACTATAAGTTCACCATTACAAGCTACCCCGGGGATTCAAACGCATACGTTACCTTTGCCGTAACCGATTCATCAGGAAAAACTGTGTATTCGGATGTATACGGCGGCAGATGCAGCCTTGACTTCAATCTTCGGCTTGAAAAGGGCGAAGCGTATGAAATAACCGCCATATATAATTTTTCCGAGGTTTTGGAAAGCATGAACTATGTTACAAGGATAAAGGTGGAATAGCGGTATATACCCCTCAATAAAAATCAGGAAAGGACAAAAGTGAAGTCAAGCTCTCGGTATCTCTTCGAAGTGC
>CALDFS010000207.1 GCA_937942105.1 uncultured Ruminococcus sp.
CGATTATCGCGGATGAAGCCGCAATAGGCATGGTAAACTCCAAGACCACGGCGGTAAGAGTCATACCGGCAATTGGCAAGAGCATTGGTGAGGAGCTTGACTGGGGCGGACTTTTCGGCTGCGGACCTGTTATGAGGGTGAACACCATGTCGCCTTCAAAGTTTATCAACCGTGGGGGACAGATTCCTGCGCCGCTGCATAGCTTGAAGAACTGATTCGGAGATATATTTACATATTTGAAGAGAAAATCCCGTTTTCCTGCGAAAAAGTGCAGGGAAGCGGGATTTTGGCATCTATAAAAAGATAAAAACCGGATAAAAAAACAAGCTTACTTTTTTCACGCTTATTGCGTTAAAAGTGAGCTATTTTTCCAGTATATCATTGATGACAGCCTGAATATGGGCTATCTGCTTTTTTGTAAGACCCGCAACCACCAGCGGCTGAGAGCCTGAAAGCCCTAAAAGGTAATCGGTGCTTACGCTGAAATACCCGGCAATTCTTATCAGCATATCGATTGAGGGCTGAATATTATCGTTTTCCCAGTTTGAGACGCATTGCTTGGTTACGCCGAGGCTTTTTGCAAGCTCCACCTGCGTTATTCCCTTTGAAAGCCGTAGCTCTTTTAGCCGGGTGCTGAACATAGTCATTTCCATCTCCTGTCCGTATCGTTTTTGATACTATTATAGCATTATAAAAAGATTTTAACATAGAGTATTGACAAATTTAAAATACTATAGTATACTAATATTTGACCAAGGGGCAAAAATCATGTGATATTGGGGAGGAAGATTTATGAAACGATTTATCAGCGCACTTTTATCATTGGTTATGGCGATAGGATTGCTGGGTTATTTGCCGGTTAGGGTGGAGGCGGTAAGTTCAAGTGGGATGACACTATCGCAATTAAAAACAAAATTTCCTGAAGGTAAATATTGGAATGGTGGAAATGTCGACGGTTACACTTCCTATGCTTGTACGTGCCATAATAAAGGGATATGTATTCCTAACATATATCCATGTACTTGTAATCACTATCAAGGTGGCACTCAGTGTAATGGGTTTGCAAAAAAATTAGCATATGATGCGTATGGATCTCATTTAAGCACATGGAAAACCTCAACATCGGCTAGTTATGTGGATTCTCTCAAGCCTGGCGATGTAGTGTTTTATAATTTACCTCATTGGTTTATGGTTATTTCGGTTAGTGCGGATTCTGTTACTGTAGGCGAATGTAACTGGGGTAGCAGATGTGTTATTAAATGGAGCCGTACAATAAAAAAATCATCGATAAAGGGTTACAACGATTTGGAAATTTATATCGCTCCATATGCATTACCTGGAGGCGATTATGTTCCGCCCACGCCACCAGCAACAATTGACAGCGGCTGGCCGAGCGGAAGTATTTACTGTATGACTCTTCAAACCAGCGGCAATGTGCCTGCCTGCACTCAACACAATGGCAATCTTGGTGAAAGCTATATGACCGCTACTGACAAGCAGCGAATACTCGAGGTTTATAAAGATGGTTGGTGTAAAGTTAGAATTCAGCCATGGAATGGAAATGCAAATGATTACCGTGACCGCTATACTAAACTCGGGTATTTCACAACAGGAAAGCCATATAGATGGATAACAGCTAAAACTAAAACAAGAGTGTATTATAGAAGCGATTTATCGGGTTCTCCTGGATATGTAGATGTTGGCGACAATTGTATGGTAATTAATGAAAGCGGAAATTATTATCAGATTGTTTGCCCTTGGAATAATAATTCATACTGGTGGATTTGTTGGGTTTCAAAATCCGCTTTTGAGTGTTCACATACCTGGAACTCCGGAACAATAACAACAAATGCCACCTGCACGGCAGCCGGTGTAAAAACCTACACCTGCACGCAATGCGGCACAACAAAAACCGAATCAATAGCGGCACTTGGACATAATTACTCGGGAAGTTATTATTACAGTGCTCACCCGCACGAAGAATATCAGATGTGCACACGTTGCAATGCTGAGAAAAAGACCGGTAAAACACAGAAGTTAATTAGCTGTTCAACATGCCATCCGGAGCAAAAAGTGATTATAAAACCAATGGGTGGTCAATATAATGGTTCATCTGTTGATGTTGATAAATATGTAAAGTTTGGGTCAACTTTTGAACTTGACGTTCCCACGAGGGCAGGTCATACGTTTATTGGCTGGGCACCAGATGTTTATGGTAATGCTAATGTATCTATTTTTGGCGAACCGCTTATTGACGATCCGGCATTTTGTAATTCCGGTGTTAACAATTTGTATGTTTATGATAAAGCAAAATCAGGCAGTGTAAAAATAGAAAGAATGGGAACTTTGAATGTTAAAATTACCTGCACAGGTGGAGCAGAACCAGGTTACGGTGGATATTTAACAAGCATGAGCAATGGCAACTGTCCGAAGGGGAGACCTAACAGCACATTCTACCATGTCATCTATGCAAAGGTTCCCTCAGGTCATTATTTAACAGCGGTGTCAAATCTGAATGCAGGTGCGAAGTTTACATGGCTCACACGTCAAGAGGGCACAGGTGAATGGCAATGGTATGTTTATAGAATTGATTGTAGTTCATCCTGTAATGACGGAACATTTTCGCATATTTACATAGCCGGCGGTGAGCATTCAAAATCTAATCCTCTTGTTTGGTATGTGGGTTATAACGAAATATTTGATGCAGGTAAGTCGCTTGGCAAGAATTTGGCTAAATTTGATAGTGACGCAATTTGGCTCTATGCTGTATGGTCGCGCAATGCATATAACTTAAACTTTGATGCAAACGGCGGAACAAATGCGCCAACGAGTTACTCGATTTACTATGATTATGAGGGCGGAATAACCTATGATAAGCCTACTAAGGAAAACTATACTTTCCTTGGATGGTCGAAAATAAAAGGTGCTACCAATCCGGATTACAAACCTGGTGATAGAATAAAGATTAGTTCAGATACCATACTCTATGCAGTATGGAAAGCAAATACCTTCACCATCACCTACAACGCCAACGGCGGCTCAGGTGAACCTGTTTCTCAGACAAAGGAAAGCGGCAAGGCGTTGACATTATCATCCACCAAGCCTACAAGGCTGGGCTACACCTTCCTTGGCTGGGCGACAAGTGCGAGCGCTTCAAACGCGCAGTATAACGCAGGCAGCTCGTTTACAACTGATGCCAATACCACGCTTTATGCGGTTTGGAGGAAGGATGAGGTTATTACCTCAGATGTTAATTTTGAACTAAGCAGTGCAAATGCAGTACCCGGAAGCACAGTAGAGCTTACTTTAAAGGTTGCTGGAACAACAAAGGTAGACCTTTTAACCGTATATAATATTGTTTACGATAAATCTGTGCTTGAGTTCCAGGGTGTAAGTGAATATGGTGACCTTGTTAAAAAGTGTGCGCTTCCAGACAACGCTTTTGATGATAGCAATATGTCGTTTACAATGGGATATGCTGATTCAACTACAGCAAGCGGAACGATTGCAGTTCTTAAGTTCAAGGTAAAGGATAACGCACCTGAAAAGGATATAATCATATCTTATGAAGCAGTGGCTACAAAGGATAGATTGCCTGTTGAAAGCTCGGTTAAAACCTCGGTAGTATCAATCAGTAAGTGGCTTTCAGGCGATTTCAACGAAGACGGCAAAATAAATATGAAGGATGCCGTGTATTTCATCGGCTGGGTAGGAGCGCCGTTTTTGCCGCAGTTCCAGATTAATCATTCGTTCAATGCAGACTTCAACAAAGACGGTAAAATTAATATGAAAGACGCCGTGTATTTCATTGGCTGGGTAGGGGCGCCCTTCCTTCCTCAGTTCAAAATCGATTGGTAAAGGAGAATAAGTATGAAAAGAATCAAAAAATGTTTAATGGTGATTTTAGCTTTGTGCTTAATCACGGCGAACGCATTCAACTGCTTTGCTCTTGAAGAGGTTTTGGGACCAGTTAAATTCAGCGTTTCCGGAGCAACAGCCAGTATCGGTGAAACTTTTAAGGTGAAAGTTTCCGTATCCGGGAACGTGGAAATTGACCAACTGTATGTTTTAGAATTTACATATGATGAATCATGTGTTGAGTATGTTGGAGCTATAACTGATAGTGCACTCATTAAATCTTGCGCTACCCCGGACAATGCCTATACTCCGGAGACAAAAATACTTGTACTCGGTTATGCGTCCCCTATTATACCAAATGGTGAGATGATAACATATGAATTTAGAGTAAAGCCTGGATGTAAGACGATGAATACTGAAATATCTTTTCAGTGTCTTGCCACTTCAAACCGTGAGACGGTAACATCGCAAACAATACCCGCCGTAATCACCATCACCTGCTCCCACACCAACAAAACCCTGACCCCTGCCAAGGATTCCAACTGCAAAGAGCAGGGCAACAACGCCTACTACACCTGCACCGACTGCGGCGCAATCTTAAAGGAAGACGGCAAAACTGTTACCACCGTTGAGCAGGAAAAGCTTCCTCTGGGCGACCATACATATGTAAAGCACGATAAGGTTGAGCCTGACCATAAAAATGCAGGTATGGCTGAATACTACACCTGCTCGGTCTGCCCGAAGATATTCAATTCTGATAAGAATGAGGTTGCTAATACCGATGGCTTTAAGCTTGAACCTATTCCTCACACCTTCGGTGAAGAGTGGAAGTATAACGAAACCGGTCACTGGCACGAATGCGAGTGCGGCGAGAAGACACCAGCTGAAGCTCATACCATAAATTGGACAGTAGTAAAGGAAGCTACCGAGGAAAAGGAAGGTCTTGAAAAGGGCGTCTGCTCGGTATGCAGATACGAGACTTCAAGACCAATCCCTCCGCCGACCCATGAGCATACAATAGAAAAGGTTGATGCTAAGCCCGCAACCTGCGCCGCAGAAGGCAATATCGAGCATTATACCTGCACCAAGTGCCACAAACTCTTCTCCGATGAAGCAGGAAAGAACGAAATTGAAAATATTTCCACTCCTAAGAATCCTGATAACCATACCGGCGAAACCAAGGTTGTAGGCGAGCTTGCCCCCAACTGCAAGGATTACGGCTATACCGGAGATACCGTTTGCGATGGCTGTGGTGAAGTCCTCGCTAAGGGCGAGCCTATTCCTCCCACCGAAGACCATAAGAACACCGAGGTAAGAAACGCTAAGGATGCTGACTGCATCCACGAAGGCTACACCGGCGATACTTACTGCCTTGATTGTGAGGCTAAGATTGAAACCGGTACAATAATCAAACCTACCGGAATTCACGATTTCGAGTGGGTAACTGTCAAGGAAGCTAAATTTAACGAGGCGGGTCTTGAACGTCAGGTATGTAAAGTATGTCAAGAAGTCGGCGAAGAAAGAGAGATCCCGCCGCTGGATTGCTTTCACAGCGCTATGGAACATCACGAAAAAGTGGCTGCTACCTGTATTAATACCGGTACTGTTGAGTATTGGCGTTGCACTGAGTGTAACAGGAATTATTCGGACGAAAAGGGAACGCGCGAAATAACAGATACCGTTCTTCCCATCGACCCCACCAACCACGTTCACACCGAAATCCGCAATGCAAGCCCCGCAACCTGCGTATCTACCGGCAACTCCGGCGATACTTACTGCACTGACTGCGGAACACTCGTAACAGCAGGAAACGTTACTTCTGTTGACCCCAACGCGCATCACTACATAAACAACGTCTGCACATACTGCGGTCATGTTCGCATTGTATACCGTCCTACTACATATATGTATATCGATGATTACAGCCACCTTGCATCAGGAATAAAGGAAAGACACGTTCCTGATTCCATGACCAAGCACACAGACGGCGAGTATGAATGGAGCTACTGCCTGTACTGCCAGCATGAATACGGCAAGGTTCCGGTAGTCAACGCCAGCGTTAATGACACTGTAGATATAGTGGTAGACGACCCGGTTCAGTCCGGCGATGATGAGACTATCCCGGATGTTCCGGTTACAGAGCCGCAAGTAAACGAGCCTGTTCAGGATACCAATCCGCCTACGGGCATAGCAATCGCTTTGCTGCCTTTGGTTTTGGCGGCTGGAGCTGTAGCTCTCATCAAGAGAAAATAGCATAATATGCAACTAAAATAAAATTCCGCTCCGCAGGGAACCATCCCCGCGAAGCGGAATTTTTTATATATCTTACTTCTCCAAAGTACCATTAGAAAGCGCCTTCAGGTAAGCATTTATAAATCCATCCAAATCCCCATCCATAACCGCCTGAACATTGCCGTTCTCAAAGCCGGTTCTATGGTCTTTTACAAGGGTATAGGGCATGAAAACATATGAGCGGATCTGCGAGCCCCAGGCTATTTCCTTCTGAACGCCCTTTATATCCTCGATTTTCGCAAGGTGCTCGCGCTCCTTGATTTCAACCAGCTTGGCAACAAGCATTTTCATGGCGTATTCGCGGTTCTGAACCTGGCTGCGCTGGGTTTGGCAGGAGGTTACTATTCCGGTCGGAAGGTGAGTAAGCCTTACCGCCGAGGAGGTTTTGTTGATGTGCTGACCGCCTGCGCCGCTGGAACGGAAAACATCCATCTTAATATCCTCGGGGCGGATTTCTACGCTCATATCATCATCAATTTCAGGCATTACTTCAAGTGCCGAGAAGGATGTGTGGCGGGAACCGGAAGCGTCGAACGGCGAGATCCTTACCAAACGGTGTACCCCGGCCTCGCTTTTAAGATAGCCATAGGCGTTTTCGCCCTCTATGATTACGGATGCACTCTTTAAGCCGGCGTCTCCGCCGTCGAGAGTGTCTAAAATCGAGACTTTGTAGCCGTGTTGTTCGCCCCAGTGGACATACATTCGCAGGAGCATCTCCGTCCAGTCCTGAGCTTCGGTTCCGCCTGCGCCGGCGTGGAAGTTTAAAATCGCGTTTGAGTGGTCGTATTCACCGGTGAGAAGGGTGGAAAGGGTGAGTTTGTCTATCTTGTCGCAGAAGGCGTCGATCTCCTGCTTTATCTCTTCGATAAGCTCGTCGTCGTTCTCTTCCTTGTACATTTCTATCATGGTTGCAATGTCTTCCGCAGCCGCGTTAAGCTTGCGGTCATTTTCTACCGCATTTTCGAGAGATTTTGTTCTTTGCAGTATCTTCTGGGATTTATCCATATCATCCCAGAAGCCGGGTTCGGCGGCCTTGTTGTGAAGCTGTTCGATTTCCTCCTTGGCGGCCTCGATATTCAGAACGGAATGAAGCTCCCGCAGCTTAGGAAGATATTCCGTAAGCCTGCCGTTAAGCTCGTCAATAAGCAGCATAATATTCCTCCATATTATCAGGATAATTTTTCATTATAATAGCATACAAGGCTATTATAGCATATTGCCGCATGAAAAGCAAGATGAAATTGAGCGATGGCCACGGCAACAGCATTTACTTTTTAAGAATAAGATCAAGAGCAGAATTATTC
>CALDFS010000208.1 GCA_937942105.1 uncultured Ruminococcus sp.
CGCGGCTTTGGCACAGGCAAACATTGCCGCCGCAGGCTCTGCTAAGCCCATCGAGCAGGGACAGCATACCGTCAGCACGGCTATAAGCACCCTTACAGCCTCTGATACCGTTCCGAATGCCGCCCAGAGCGCAAAGGCTATCGCTCCCGCCGCCAGAATCACCGAGCAGAATATAACCTCAGCGCGCTTAGTCATGCCCACAACAGTCTTTTTAGAATCGGATATCTGCGATACTGAGCGGATAATCCGCGCAAGCGAGGTATCCTCGCCGACTCTTTGAACCCGCACCGTCGCGAAGCCCATGGTATTAAGCGTCCCGGCGAACACCCTGTCCGAAACCGACTTATCCACCGGCATATTCTCACCGGTGAACATGGCTTCAACCACGCTCGCCCTGCCGGCCTCGATAACACCGTCGCAGGGGAAGCTTTCGCTCGGCTTTACAAGTACAAGGTCGCCCGGGGCAATGTCGGATATATCCGCCTGCTTTTCGGCGTCGTCAATAATTAACGTTGCGGATTTGGGAAAAAGCTCCCCGAGCTTTTTTATCGGCTTATCCGCTTTTGCGGTTGATTTCTCTTCCAGATATATTCCAAGAATAGCCATTGCGATTACGAGCGCACATGCGGCGAAATATATGCCCGAGCGGCAGGAAATATCACCCAAAAACACCCTTACAGCCGAATAAACCGAGTATCCCGCAGCAAGAGCCGTTCCTGCCGCCGCAACGGTTTTGGTATCGGGGCGAAGCCTTAAAAGTGATGCAATGCCCTTTATATATAACGAACTGCCCGCATATGCAGCAACCGCGAAAATAAGCATTTCTACCAGTGAAAGCACTGCCGGTCTGCCCGAAAGCAGAGGGATTTCCACCTTAAAAAGCTCAAGTGCGCGAAGAACATACAGCGCAATAGCGCACAGAAACGCAGCCGCAATGCGAAGCCGCCTGAACTGCTTTCGTGGGCGGAAGTGCGGCTTTTTTGGCGGAAGCTTATCCCACTTATCCTCTCCGTCCTCTCCGCTTTGCTCGGTGACCGTTGCGGCAGAGGCTATGGCGGCATAGATATCCTCGACCGACGCTCTTTCCTCATCATAGGTGACAGAAGCCGTAAAGCCCTCGTAATCTATTTCGGCACTTACGCCGGGAAGACTGTTGAGCGCCGCCTCGCATGAGAATAGGTCTTCCTCCGATTCAATGCCCTCAAGCTTCAGATTTATATTTGACAATTCTATCGCCCCCTTGGGTAGTACGCTGGCATTGTGATTTATGATATTAATTAATACCATTATAGCAGATAGTTCGACGAAAAGCAACAGCAAGATTCAGCATAATATTCTTCTAAACAATAATAATATTTTACCGTTGAAATACCGGAAAAAATATGCTATAATTATAAACAGCTCAAAAACCTGAAATATAACATCTGTAAAGCGGCTTCTGCCGCAGTATATCCGCTTCACGGAGGTGATGCCCCTTTGAAAGTTATACTCCGCCATATTTTGAATTACTTCCGCCGGTTGGACAAAATACTTATCCTTTTAGTCTGCGCAGCGTGCGCGCTCGGAATATGCCTTTTGTACTCCCTTGTTCAGAACAGCGAAACTCAGTCGATAACCAACGCCACTATGGATATGTCAATAATAAAAACCCAGGTGGCAGCAGCTCTGCTCGGCTTAGGAGCGTCGTTCGTGATTGCCGCTATAGACTACAGGTGGTTTTCAAAGCTGTGGTTCATATACCTGCCAGCCACCGTTGGGCTGACACTTTTGACCTTCACCTCCTTGGGAACCTCCGGCTTGGAGGGCGCTGATGATAAGGCGTGGATAGACCTTGGGTTCATGACTATTCAGCCCGCCGAATTCTTAAAGCTTGCCTATATTCTGTCGCTTTCCTATCACTGCTTCCGCTCGAAGGAGTTCTTCAACAACCCGCTGAATATCCTTGCCCTGTGCGTGCATGGGGGACTGCCCATAGTTTTAGTAATGCTTCAGGGGGACGACGGCACCGCAGTTGTGTTCATGTTCATATTTTTGGCGATAATCTTCGCGGCGGGAATCTCGATAAAATACATTCTGGGCGCCGGAATCATTGCGCCGTTTGCATTTATTATAATGTGGAACTACTATTTGCAGCCGGTCCACAAAAACAGGATACTTTCGATAATTAATCCCGAAAAATACTCCAGTGCCGACCTTCTGTATCAGACGAATCACTCGCTTATAGCCTTAGGCTCGGGGCAGCTTAGCGGAAAAGGGCTTTTCGGCGGCGAATACAGCTATGTACCCGCCTGCCATAACGACTTTATTCTGTCCTACGCAGGGCAGACGCTGGGATATATCGGCTGCCTGTTCACAGTGCTTCTTCTGGCGGCGATATGCCTGCGCATCCTTGCAAACGGGCTTCGCAGCGCCGACCCGCTCGGAAAATACATATGTATAGGGGTTTTTGCATATATAATGACCCACTGCATTCTTAACATAGGCATGGTGACCGGTGTGACCCCGGTTATAGGAATCCCTCTGCCCTTCCTTTCTGCGGGAGGGTCGGCAATGCTCACCGCGACTGTCGCCATGGGGCTGGTTCTTTCTGTGTATTTCCATAGTGCCAGGTTTGATACACTTTTCGGCGGGCGGAAAAGGCAGAATACATCTGCGGGCTGATCAACGCCTGCTTGCTGTTTTGTGATATAAATTTGAAAATACCAATATATTCAACAATCAAAGGACGGTAATGACTATGAAGACAAAATTTGAAGCATTGTACCCCGAAAACACCGCAAAGCACTCGGCTCGTTATTCCTTCATCCGCTCGGAATTTGCCACTCTGTTTGGCGAGACGCCGACGCGGTTCTTCTCTGCCCCCGGCAGGACCGAGGTCTGCGGCAACCATACCGACCATAACCACGGCAAGGTAGCTGCTGCTGCGGTTAATCTTGATATCATCGCGGCGGTAGTCCCCACAGACGACGGCATAATAACCGTAAAGTCGGAGGGCTTTGACAAGATTGACGTTGTTGATTCTTCCGACATGACCATTTATGATGATGAGATCGACCATTCTGCGGCTCTTATAAGGGGC
>CALDFS010000209.1 GCA_937942105.1 uncultured Ruminococcus sp.
CTCTTTCATCCCTATTTGTGCTGACGCTTTGCGGCAGAATGGAGATTATTATGAAGCGTATTTTAATTGTTGCATTGGCTTTAGCTCTCTGCCTTTCGGTGCTTTGCGGCTGTTCCAAAAAGGATAATACCGACGGCGAAATATATATACCCATCCGCAAGGGAAATCAGGTAAATTACAACACCGTTCATGCATATAAGGGAACGATACTTGAGCAGGCGGTTCTTGATGCCCAGTTCACCACCCCATATTCAACCGACCTTTCGTTTACCATGATGGAGGGAACAATAGCTCAGCTCAACGTTCATGAGGATATGGATGTTAAAGCCGGCGATGTTATAGCCACAATTGACGATGAGGAACTGGAGGATGATATAACCGTTCAGAAGCTGAAGCTCGATTCGGCGATATCCACCTATGAAATCCTGCAAAAGAAAGGCTCGAAGGATGAAATTGCCTTTGCCAAAATAGATATGGATATAGAACAGGCAAAGTATGACGACCTTGTTGCAAGGCGCGAATTCCTGACCTTAAAGGCTCCGTATGACGGTAAGATAACCTATGTGGGCAGATACCGTTCCGGCTCCAATATAGCTCGGAATGCAACCTTGTGCACCATTGTAGATACCTCCCGCGTTTGCCTTTCCGCTGTCGATAACGGTCAGCTGGGTGATATAGGCTTCGGCGCAAAGGTGGATATACAGCAGGGCGCAATAGCACATACCACCGGAACTGTTGTTGACGTTGTTACCGAGGAATTCAGCGGCGATTTCGGCTTCGGCGATTTTGGCGGCGGCAACCGCTCATATCAGGTAAACAGATTCGTAATCAAGCCGGACGAGGATGTTGAGTTTGAAGACTTCGGCACCATTCAGGTAACGTTTACTACCCTGCGAAGGGATGATACCGTTATAGTTCCCTCGGAAGCAGTTTTCGAGTTCGGCAACGGCTATGCGGTAAACGTCCTTGTAAACGGCGTAAAAATTCAGACTACCGTTACATTGGGAATAATCTCCGGCGACAAGACCGAGATAGTTTCCGGACTTGACGGAACAGAAACCTTGGTTGTTCCATGAGCCATAAATAACGGGTTACATTAACACGCTCATAGATCAGCGCAGAATCAGTGATAGGTCGATTTTGTGCTGATTTTGTCATATTCAAATAGGAGTATGTACTATATGAATCAGCAGACATTCTTTTCAGACGAGACATCTTCTCCGCTTGCTTCCCGCCTGCGCCCAAGGGATCTTGACGAATTTGTGGGGCAGGAGCATTTGCTCGGCGAGGGCAAGCTTCTGCGCAGGATAATCGAAAACGACGCTGTGTCCTCAATGATATTCTGGGGACCGCCCGGTGTGGGCAAAACCACCCTTGCAAGAATAATTGCCAACCGCACCAAGGCATCATTTATAGACTTTTCCGCAGTCACAAGCGGAATCAAGGAGATAAAAACGGTCATGACCCAAGCGGAGGAAAACCGCCGCTTCGGTGAAAAGACCATAGTATTCGTTGACGAGATTCACCGCTTCAATAAGGCTCAGCAGGACGCTTTTCTGCCCTTCGTCGAAAAAGGAAGCATAATACTTATCGGCGCGACCACTGAAAACCCTTCCTTCGAGGTTAACGGAGCGCTTCTTTCGCGCTGCAAGGTATTTGTACTGAAGGCTTTGACAACCGAGGATTTGGTGAAGCTTCTTACAAGGGCTGTCACCGACGAGCGAGGCTTCGGGTATCTCAATGTGGAAATCGCGCCTGAGCTGATAGAGCTTATTGCCGCATTTGCAAACGGCGACGCCCGCTCGGCTCTTTCCACCCTTGAAATGGCAGTTCTGAACGGCGATGCCGACGGCGACAAAATCACCGTTACTGCCTCAACTATTGAAGACTGCACCTCGAAAAAATCCCTGCTGTACGACAAAAAAGGTGAGGAGCATTATAACCTGATATCCGCCCTGCACAAATCCATGCGCAATTCCGACCCGGATGCTGCGGTATATTGGCTTGCACGTATGCTCGAAGCGGGGGAGGCCCCTTTGTATGTCGCCCGCCGTGTCAT
>CALDFS010000210.1 GCA_937942105.1 uncultured Ruminococcus sp.
GGAATACTGGGTTCCCGCCATGGGGTGACCGCCAACAAAGGTGAAGCCGTACTTTTTGGCTATTGCGAACCCCTCGCGGCAGATGATTCTTTTTGTGCCGCAGCAATCAATTACTATCGGCTTCTTGCCGAAGTGCGGACCCATTCTTTCCATCCACTCAATAGACGCTTCGGGATACAGGCTTACAAGCACGATATCACATTCTCCAAGATTATCCTGAGTCAATTCGCCGTTGATAATCTCGCTGATTTCGGCATACTCAACCACCGAATGGGTTCTGTTCCATGCGTAAACGGTGTGACCGGCTTCCTTATATGCCTTGGCAAATGACCCGCCTATAAGCCCTAAGCCGACGATTCCTACTGTCATATTATATCATTCCTTTATAATAAGGTACTGTCCCGAAATTATTTACTTAATAATCTCTCTTACCGCTTCTACCTTCTTGACGAGTGCGGCGTATTCCTCCGGCTTCAATGACTGTGCACCGTCGCAAAGGGCGTGCATTGGGTCGTTATGAACCTCTATAATAAGACCGTCTGCACCGGCGGCGGTTGCAGCCAAAGCCATTGGGGGAACAAGCCTTGACATGCCTGTTGCGTGGCTGGGGTCGGCGATAACCGGCAGGTGTGAAAGCTCCTTAAGCATGGGTATTGCGGAGATATCCATGGTGTTTCTGGTATAGTCGCTGTAAGTCCTTATTCCTCTTTCGCAGAGGATGATGTTTTCATTGCCGCTTGACATGATGTATTCGGCACTCATCAAAAGCTCTTTAAGGGTGTTTGCAAGACCTCTCTTTAAAAGGATGGCTTTGTTGGTTTTGCCAAGCTCCTTTAAAAGGTCGAAGTTCTGCATATTTCTTGCTCCGACCTGCAAAACATCAACATCCTCGAACAGCGGAAGGTCTGAAACGCTCATTATTTCGGTTACTATCGGAAGACCCGTTTCCTCACGCGCAATCTTTAATAGCTCGATTCCCCTGCCCCTAAGTCCCTGAAAATCGTAGGGCGAGGTTCTGGGCTTGAACGCTCCGCCGCGCATCATGTTTGCGCCTGCCGCTTTGACCGCTTTGGCAACGCAGACTATCTGCTCCTCTGTCTCAACCGAGCAGGGACCGGCTATCATGCAGAAATTGCCGCCGCCGATTTTCACGCCCTTAACGTCAACAACAGTATCCTCGGGGTGGAATTTGCGGTTGCAGCATTTGAAGGACTCCGAAACCCTTGTTACAGACTCGACGATATCAAGGCTTTCAATCAAATCCTTATCGACCTTGGAGGTATCCCCTATAAGACCCAAAACAGTGCTGTATTCGCCCTCGGAGATGTGCACGCCTATGCCCATTCCCTTAAGCCAATCTATAAGCTGCGCTCTTTTTTCCTCGCTGACATTTCTTTTAAGTGCTACTACCATTTTAATACATTCCTTTCACATTGGGCAAGACGCTTTATTGTCTCGTCCCGGCTTAATATTTTCGCAAAAATAAAAACCGCACAAGTTGTAACCTGTGCAGCCTACAAAGCGTCAAAAGAATTTTTGCAACACAAATTACCTTTACATCTGAAAATTAAACAGTGGTAAAGTAAAAGTAATATGCATAATCAAAAACGAAAATGCTGAACATAACGATTTTCTCCTATAACGCTTGATTTAACGATATTATAACACACCTGATAAATTTGTCAAGTCCTTTTTATAAATTTAAAGTGGAAAAGTGCAGATTCTCCACTCTATACAAAAAATCAATGCAATAATCACTATATATCATTGAAAACTGTACAAAAAGAATGTATTCTTTAGTTGTAAATACAATTATCTTGGAGGTTCAAATATGAAAACCCTTTTACTTTACACCAGGGAGCCGCTTGACTCTGCCATCTATGACCCCAA
>CALDFS010000211.1 GCA_937942105.1 uncultured Ruminococcus sp.
GAGAGGAAAGAGATGTTTTAATTATTTTTATATATGACAAATGATATGTCTCCCTTTGAAGATGTTAAAATTGAGTTTTCTCTGATTCTTGAGAAATCATAGCCGAGCCGTTCGGCGGTTTCAATTACCTTGTTTCTCGTTGCAGTGCTGACACCGGGCTTGTTGTTTAGTGCTGTTGATACTGCCGCTTCGGAAAGTCCGAGTATTTTCGCAAGTTCTTTTGCTGTGATTTTCATAAGTATTCCTCCTATAATAATTTAAGTATACATCGTTAAGTAAATTTAGTCAATATCCTCAGAAAATTCACTTAATTTTATGTTGTAATTAAGCTGAGCATAAAGTATTATTTAAAAAATATTAATAGGAGATGTAGCCATGATTAAAATAGGATTTGCACCCACAAGGCGAAGTATATTTTCCGCTCCCAGCGCGATAGAATATGCTGACTTAACCAGAAAGCGCATTGAAGAGCTTGGTATTTCATTTGTAGACATAAATGACATTGCAGAGGATGGACTTTTACACAGTGATGAAGACAGAATAAAAATCGCTGCGAAGTTCAAAGAAGCAAAAATAGACGGGCTTTTTATCCCACACTGTAACTTTGGTACGGAATATGAAGCTGCAAGGCTGGCGAAGGATCTTAATGTTCCCGTTTTGCTATGGGGTCCGCGCGACGAATGTCCTGACGAAAAGGGCGTAAGGCTTCGTGACAGCCAATGTGGGCTGTTTGCTACCGGAAAGGTTTTTCGGCGCTTTGAAGTTCCGTTTACATATCTGCCAAATTGTAAACTTGAAGATATTGAATTTGAAATCGGTCTGAAAAACTTTCTGCGGGTCTGTTCTGTAGTCAGAACGTTCAGGGGTATCCGCATTCTGCAGATAGGTCCCCGCCCATTTGATTTCTGGTCGACTATGTGCAACGAGGGAGAACTGCTCGAAAAATTCAATATTCAGCTTTCGCCCATTCCTTTTCCGGAACTTATGGAAGAGGTCAGAGCGGCAAAAAGGATCGGCACTGAAGTAACTGAAATAATGGAATATTGCAGGCAAAACTTTAATATATCAGTCCAAGACGGTGCGCTTGAAACAATATGCTCTTTAAAAGCAGCCATAAAACATCTTGCCCAAAAATACGGCTGCAATGCCGCTGCAATTCAATGCTGGAACGCTATGCAGGACGAACTCGGCATTATGCCCTGTGCGGCAAACTCGCTTCTCAACGAAGAAGGTTTTCCTGTGGTCTGCGAAACCGATATTCACGGTGCGGTAACTGCTCTTATAGTCGAGGCGGCAGATATGGATGAACACAGAAGCTTTTTCGCCGACTGGACTGTTCGTCACCCATTCAATGACAATGCAGAGCTTTTGCAGCACTGCGGGCCGTGGCCGCTCTCAGTAGCTGCGCAGAAGCCTACGGTCGGATATCCTTTGGCATTCAATTATCCTGGCGCAGTTGAAGCACAAGCAAAAGACGGTGAACTTACAATCGCAAGGTTTGATGGAGATCATGGTAAATACTCTCTTCTATTAGGCAACGCCAAGACCGTTGACGGTCCGTATACTAAGGGCACATATATGTGGATTGAGGTCAAAGACTGGAAACGGTTAGAGGCAAAAATCGTTGAAGGACCATATATACACCACTGTGTAGGCATACATTCTGATGTAGTACCGGCTCTTTTTGAAGCCTGCAAGTATATCGGCGTTGAGCCAGACCTGTTTGACACGGATTCAGAGGAAGTAAAACTAAAGCTGTGGGGTAATATAAATGAACTATAATGCGTTTTCATTTGACCTTCGTAAAGATGTTTTAGATATGATTGTTGCCGGCAATGGCGGTCACATAGGCGGAGATATGAGTGTTATTGACGCGCTTATGACGCTTTACTTTCGCGTAATGAATATCTCACCCGAAAATATCGATTCCGAAAATAGGGATATGTTCGTGCTGAGTAAAGGGCACTGTGTTGAAGCTCTTTATGCGGTTTTAGCTGCAAAAGGCTTCTTTTCCATCGATGAAGTTATGCAGAAATTTATGCGTTTCGGTACTCAGTTCATCGGTCACCCGAATAACAAGCTTCCCGGTATTGAAATGAACAGCGGATCTTTGGGACATGGGCTTTCCGTGTGCGTCGGAATGGCACTCGCCGCGAAGATGAACAAGTCACACAGACGTATTTACACTATTATGGGCGATGGTGAGCTTGCCGAAGGCTCAATATGGGAAGCAGCCATGGCTGCTAATCATTACCACCTTGACAATCTATGTGCCGTTATCGACCGAAACCATTTGCAGATTTCTGGTAATACCGAAGACGTCATGCGCCAGGACAGTCTTATCAGAAGATGGTCCTCGTTCGGATGGCATACCGTTCAGGTGAAAAACGGAAATGATTCGGATGAACTGTATGAAGCGTTTATTAAAGCGAAGAAATCAAGATATAAGCCTACTGTTATAATAGCAAATACCGTAAAGGGGTTTGGCTCTGAAATAATGGAAAACAAAGCAGAATGGCATCACCGTGTACCGTCGCATGAGGAGTATGATGCAATTATTATTGACTTTAAAGCAAGAAAAGAGGCACTTATAAATGAACACGATCGCTAACCGCGCAGTAATATGCAAAGTTTTGACGGAAGCAGCCGAAAACGACCGCGACATTATAGTTCTTTGTTCGGATTCAAGAGGAAGTGCGTCTATGACGTCGTTTGCCAACGCGTTTCCGGAGCAGTTTGTGGAGACAGGAATTGCTGAGCAGAACCTAATAGGCATATCCGCCGGACTTGCTAAGTGCGGCAAAAAGGTGTTTGCCTGCTCTCCTGCCTGCTTTCTGTCAACGAGGAGCTATGAGCAGATAAAAATAGACTGTGCTTATTCAAATACAAATGTTAAGCTTATCGGCATAAGCGGAGGCGTGAGCTACGGTGCACTTGGAATGAGTCATCATTCTCTTCAGGATATTTCCGCAATATCCGCAATTCCGAATATGAAAATTTATCTTCCAAGCGACAGGTTTCAAACCGAATTTCTGATAAAGCAGCTTCTAAATGACCCTTCGCCAGCATATATCCGTGTCGGCAGAAATCCTGTTGAGGATATCTATGACGAAAATCATGCTTTTGAAAAGGACAAAGCGGTATGGCTGAAAATGGGCACCGACATTGCAATCATTACCTGTGGTGAAATGGTAAAACCAGCTCTTGACGCCGCCATGCGGTTGGAACAGAAAGGTTTAAGCGCAACGGTACTCGATATGTACTGCCTTAAACCGCTTGACGAGGAATCGGTTTTAAAGGCGGTGAAAAATTCAAAGGCTGTAGTGACTGTAGAGGAACACTCCCCATATGGCGGACTTGGTTCCTTGGTATCTTCGGTTGTGTCGCGCTACCTTCCTAAAAAGGTGTTGAGTCTTTCCCTACCGGATGCTCCTGTGGTTTCGGGAACATCAAATGAAATTTTCACTTACTACGGGCTCAACGCAAAAGGAATAGAATCAAGCATTCTTAACCTTCTGGAGGAATGAATATGCGCTGTGTGATAGCAATTGACCAGTCCACTCAGGGGACAAAAGCTCTACTGCTCGGAGATAATGCAAAAATTATTTCCAAGGCATATCTTGAACACAGACAGATTATTAGTCCCGAAGGATATATCTCTCACGACCCGGACGAAATCCTGACAAATGTATGTAAGGTTGTAAAGAAAATTATTTGCGCTGTTCCTGATGCAGAAATCTCAGCCATAGGGATTACCAATCAGCGAGAGACAATAGTTGCATGGGATTCCGTCACCGGAAAGCCTTTCATTAATGCTATCGTATGGCAATGCTCCCGGGCCAAGAATATAGTAAGCGCTCTCACTGAATATCAGAAGTCAGTTATTGAGACGAAAACCGGTATGCCTGTATCGCCCTACTTTCCCGCCGCAAAAATACGATGGATACTCGAAAATGTTCTGAAGGCAAAAGAGCTTGCTGAGCAGGGTCGTTTGCGCTTCGGAACAATTGATGCATGGCTCATCAGCAAGCTTACAGGTACATATAAAACTGATGTTTCAAACGCGTCGCGCACTCAGCTTATGAATATTGTTAGCCTTGACTGGGATGATGAACTGCTTGACATATTCGGCATTTCAAAAAATATGCTGCCTCAGATTTGTGCGTCGGACTCTTGCTTCGGGGAAACAGATTTCTGCGGCATCTTAAAAGAAAAAGTCCCAATATGTGCAGTCCTCGGCGATTCTCATGCGGCGCTGTTTGCTCAGCATTGTCATAGTCCCGGCCAGTTGAAGGTAACATACGGCACCGGCTCGTCTGCTATGATGAACACAGGAGCAGAAATCGTGCGCTCTTCAAACGGTCTGGCAAGCTCTGTCGCATGGAGCTTCAGGGGCAAGACCGATTATGTCTTGGAGGGCAACATCAACTACTCAGGTGCGGTTATATCGTGGCTAAAAAACGACCTCAAGCTGATAAACACATCAGAAGAAACCGAAAAGCTTGCTTTAAAAGCAAATAGGTCTGACAAAACCTATCTCGTGCCTGCATTCAGCGGCCTTGGCGCTCCGTATTGGTTCGATGACGCAAAAGCATCAATAACGGGAATGACCAGACTTACGGGCAAAGCCGAAATCGTTCGTGCGGCACTTGATTCGATTGCTTATCAGATAAACGATATTCTTTCTGCTATGAGCAAGGATTCAAAAATTCCTATAAGACACATTTCTGTGGATGGCGGTCCTACTAACAACCGATATCTCATGCAGTTTCAAAGCGACATATCCATGGCTGTTATCAGAGTATCCGAAGTAAGTGAGCTTTCGGGAATGGGCGTAGGATTTATGGCAGGCATATCCGCAGGATTGTTCACAGAAGATGAAGCATTTTCAACGTTGGAATATATTTCATATGCCCCAAAGATGTCCGATAAAGAGCGGTGCAGCCTTATAAATGGTTGGAGATGTGCAATTGAAACTTTAATCGGAAAATAACCTTTCTCCTTTATAAATATAAGAAGCAGATGTTTGGTCAGACATCTGCTTCTTGTTTTTATCAGCGAGTGAACCGAAGACCACCAAGCTGCATACACTTTGCATTTAAAATAGATTCTCCCGCCTTATTTCACATTAATAACCATTCGTCTGTACGCATAAAGCTCAGGGGAACCATCGTCGTGGATTTCGA
>CALDFS010000212.1 GCA_937942105.1 uncultured Ruminococcus sp.
AACCGAGCCGGTTATAACGTTCTTGGTCTTGGTTCTTACGAACGCCGCGCCCTTGCCGGGCTTAACATGCTGGAACTCGATAACCTGCATTACGTTGCCGTCTTCTTCAAATGTTACACCGTTTCTGAAATCACCTGCTGTGATCATAAAATTGTGTCCTCCGTTTCTTTAGGGCGCTTATAAATATGATCCGCCCATTCAAAATTTATTGGATTTTTTACCGCGAAAATATATCTGCGGCAGATTACATTCTATTGTAACCTAAAATCGAAAATAATGCAAGGGGTTTTAGCAAAGAAATGAATTTTTTATGCTATTTTTTATTCCTTATTCAAAAAATCAAAGCGTAATCAATGATTTTTCGGCAAGTGTCATATTAACACAGCCGTCCTTCTTGACGATAACGAAGTCTTCTATTCTAACGCCGAACTCATCCGGGATATAAATACCCGGCTCAACGGTTATTATCATGTTCTCCTTGAAGGTCTGTTCGCTAAGATATGAAGCATTGGGAGCCTCGTGAATTTCCATTCCAACGCCGTGACCCAACGAATGTCCGAACAGCTCGCCGTAGCCGGCTTCCTTTATGATGTCCCTTGAAACCTTGTCAAGCTCCTTGCCCTTTATGCCCTCCTTAATGGCGGCGATGCCCTTAAGCTGAGCTTCGAGAACGATATTATATACCTTTTCCATCTTCTCGGTTGGCTTGCCCACGCAGACAGTTCTTGTCATATCGCTGTGATAGCCGTCATAGGTCGCGCCGTAGTCCATCAGAACAAAGCTGCCCTCCTTTACAACGGTATCGCCCGGCACACCATGAGGGAGCGAGGTGTTTGCACCTGTCAGCGCGATGGTGTCGAACGAAAGAGCTTCTGCGCCGTTGCGGAGCATATAGTAATCAAGGCAAAGCCCGATTTCCTTTTCGGTAACGCCCGGCTTGATGAAGTTAAGAACATTCTCGAAAGCGGCCTCTGCAATCCTCTGCGCCTTTATCATCTTATCAAGCTCATCCTGTGTTTTAACTATTCTCAGCTCGCCAATAGCCTTGCTCAAAGCCGAAGAGGAAACGATAACTGCCGCAGTGATCCTCTCCTTATAGGTGTTGAGCTGGGAAACTGTAACGGTATCGCTCTCAATAGCAACGGTTTTAGCGCCGTGCTTTTCCAAAAGAGCGTTTATCTGGTCGAACAGCTTTTCCTGCAAGATTACTTCTGCACCCTTTACCTTCTTGGTGGCAGCTTCGATATAGCGGAAGTCAATTATAAGGTATGCCTTGTCCTTAAACGCTAAAACCGTTCCCGCGGAGGATTTCATTCCGGTGAAATACCTGCGGTTAACGTCCCCGGTGATAAGTGCGGCGTCGATACCGGCGGGCAGAACTTCAAAAAGTCTTTCAAATTTATTCATAATTATATCGTCCTTTCATATTATTCTAAAAAGCTTAAATAGGATTTTTTCATAGCAAGCGCGTCAAACGACTGCGTTCCCGCGCTCTCGCAGATAAAGGTGGGCGAAAGCTGTCTTTTTGCTATAAGCTCCATCAGCGGCTCGTATTCCGGTCCGAAAACGCTGTCCTCAAAGGTAAGATGCCTAAGTTCGCCGCCATTTTGAGTATACTCGATTTTGGAAAAATGTGAGTGGAAGCACTTCAGCCTGTCGCTTCCGAGCTTATTCTCTATTCCGTCTAAAATCTGCTCAAAGGCTTCCTTGGTGTTGACCCCGCCCAGAGTTCTTGCGTTTAGATGACCGAAATCGATGCAGGGCAAAAAGCTGTCATCCAGAGCGGCAAGCTCCATGACCTCATCGAAATTGCCGAGCTGGTTAATTTTGCCCATAGTCTCGGGGCAGAAGCGGATGCTTTCATATCCCTGCGAAACCGCTGCCTCTCTTGCTCGCATAAGAGTATCCTTGGCAAGCTCCAATGCGGCCTCACGGGTCATTTTCGAGCAGGAGCCGGAATGTATTACTATCCTCTCCGCACCGATTTTTACCGCCGCCGCGCAGGATTGCAGTATGTAATCTATGCTCTTATCCCGCTTTTCAGGCTCTACGCTTGAAAGCGAGATGAAGTAGGGCGCGTGCAGAGAAAGGGTTATGCCGTATTCCTCGGCTTTGACTTTGAGCTTCTGCGCGGAAGCGTCAGTCACCCTTACGCCCTGACCGCACTGATACTCAAAAGCGTCAAGCCCCATTTCGCTTAGGTACTTGGGCATATCCGAGGAAGCTTTATACTTTTTCAAAAAGTCCTCCGAGCTTCCGGCAGGACCGAATATTGCACTCATCAAACGTCATCCCTTTCTTTTATGATTCGTGATTTGCGGGGCAGAAACGGCTTTTCAAGCGTTCTTTTCACCCTGAACCAGAAGCCTGTTTCGTAGACTATCGGGAAGGTGAAAATGCTCCTTATCCCCGCAAGATTGCACCCCAAAACATCGGTATATATCTGATCCCCGACAGAAGCGACTTCGCGTTTGCTGACTCCAAGCCGCTCGACCGCGCGCTTATATCCGCCCGTTAAAGGCTTTCCGCCGTCGCAGACGAAATCCAAGCCCAGCTCGTCGGCAAAAGGCTTCACGCGCTCGTAATGATTATTTGAAAGAATAATCATCTTAAAGCTTATTGCTTTCATGCCGTCAAGCCACTGCCTTATTTCCGGCTTGGGGACTGGGTTGTTATGGGTGGTAAGGGTATTGTCAAGATCGAGTATCAGCGCATGGATGTTTTCTTTTTCCAAGAACCGGGGCGTGATATCCGCGATTGATTCAAACACGTAGCTTGGTCTTAAAAGCATTTGACCTCCAAAAACAAAAGCGAACAGACATACTGCTCGCTTTTCTTTAAATTTTACATGAGACTTACTAAGTCCTAAAGGATTAGTATTTACGCTTACGAGCAGCTTCAGACTTCTTTTTACGCTTTACCGAAGGCTTTTCGTAATGCTCTCTTTTACGCACTTCAGCGATAACGCCGTCTCTGGCACAGGATCTCTTGAAACGCTTGAGCGCTGTCTCCAATGATTCATTTTTACCAACACGTACTTCTGCCATTTATTGTTCCCTCCCTTTGCCGCACGGGCAGAGGATTTTACATTAGCGATAATGTAACTAAATAGCATTATAACCCAAATATGCTGATATGTCAATAGCTATTTTGAAAAAATCGAAAATTATTTATTTTCAGAGTATCAGGGCTTTACCTTGCAACGATATTGCAGAGCTTACCCTTTACATATATTTCCTTAACGATGGTCTTTCCTGCAAGCTCGGCGGCTATCTTATCAAGAGCCTTAACCTGCGCAAGAACCTCAGCCTGTTCGGCGTCTGCCGAAACCATTACTCTTTCCTTTATCTTGCCGTTTATCTGAACAGCAATCTCGATTTCGTCATCCGCACACTGAGCTTCGTCGTAGGAGCACCACTTTGCGTCGTGGATATATCCGCCGAAGCCTAAGCTCTCATACATTTCCTCGGTGATGTGCGGTGCGAAGGGATAGAGCATGATAAGCAGGTCCCTCAGCTCCGCGCGGTTGATAGAGCCTGCGGCGTAGAAATCGTTCAGAATCGTCATCATAGCGGCGATGGCGGTGTTGAACTTCATGCCGTCGATATCCAGCGTTACCTTCTTTATCAGCTTATGCATCTTCGAGCTGAATTCCGGTCTGTAGCTGTCGCCTTCAACAAGCATATCAGAAAGCGACCATATTCTGTCCAAGAACCTCTTGCAGCCCTTAACGCTTGATTCGCTCCAGGGTGCCGCCTTTTCATAGTCGCCCATGAACAGGGTGTAGACCCTTAAAACATCCGCGCCGAACTCATTTATAACGTCCAGAGGGTCAACAACGTTGCCCTTGGATTTACTCATCTTGTCGCCGTCCGGACCGAGAATCAGACCCTGAGCGGTGCGCTTCATATAAGGCTCATCAGTGTTGACGGCTCCGATATCATAAAGGAACTTATGCCAGAAGCGCGAATAAATCATATGGCGGGTTACGTGCTCCATGCCGCCGTTGTACCAGTCAACCGGCATCCAGTAATCAAGCGCTTCCTTGGATGCAAGAGCTTCCGGGTTGTGCGGGTCGCAGTATCTTAAATAATACCACGATGAACCGGCCCACTGAGGCATAGTGTCGGTTTCACGCTTGGCGGGTCTTCCGCACTTTGGGCAGGTGCAGTTTACAAAGGAATCAATCTTTTATTAGGAGAGAATTATGTTTTAAATGTTTCTTTAAAAGAAAGCTCTGAATTGTTAGATGAAATCGTAGTGACGGCTTCAAAAAACAGCAATATGAAGAGTGACCGTGCAGGCGCTATTACTAATATTGGAGAAGAGCAGATGGCTATGATCCCTACTGTTGGACGTAGTATGAATGATATTATGCGTTTAACTCCGCAAGGAGCTAACACAGGTAATGGTTTTGCCGTAGGTGGTGGTAATTACCGTCAGTCTTCTGTAACTGTCGACGGTGCTGCTTTCAGTAATTCTTTTGGTATCGGTTCTAACTTGCCGGGCGGAGGTTCACCTATTTCTTTGGATGCATTGGAGCAAATAGCAGTATCTGTAACTCCGTTTGATGTTCGCCAAAGTGGATTCATTGGTGGGGCAATTAATGCTGTAACTAAAAGTGGTACCAATGATTTTTATGCAACGGCTTATACTTATTTAAATAATGAGAATTTGAATGGTGATAAGGTAGGTGATTTAGAGTTAATACGTGAGAAATCTCAAAAATACCTCTATGGTGCTAGTTTTGGAGGTGCA
>CALDFS010000213.1 GCA_937942105.1 uncultured Ruminococcus sp.
ATTCTGCTATTTCCTCGGACGAGGCCCACTTGGGCAGAAGCGTTTCATCCATTATCTTCCGCCAGAGGATGGGATCGTTTATAACTCTGTCGTTGAGCGAGGTGAGCACCCCTCCCGGTGAAAGGCTGTTGGAAGCTGCGCCGTACTGCGCTATCCTAAGCGCGACATTTTTCATATATGCTATCATACCACCCTTGCTGGCGGCGTATTCCGGGAATTCCGAGCCGGTCTGACCGCTGGCGGATGCTATGAACAACACACTTTTAATGCCGTCATGAAAGGCATATTTTTCGGTTACACGGATTGTTCCCTTAAGATTGACGTCGATATCCCTTCCGGAGTCCTGAACGCCGGCGTTGTTTATAAGGATGTCGCAGGGCGGGATATCCGGCAGCTCATCAGAATATATGTCCGCCTTGAAATGGCGGTAATTTGAGTTGCTTATTGAGGAATCAAGAATATCTATCCCCGTCACCTCGTGACCGCAGGCTATGAATTTTTCTGCTATTGCCAAGCCTATTCCCCGGCTTGTTCCAGTTATCAGGACTTTCATCCGGCTTTTGCCTCCACATATTTTATGTATTCCTCGCCGACACCTTTTTTCTTCCAGCGGCGGCATATTCTATATCCGAAGAAGGAGAAAACTACCTCGCAGGCCAGCTCGGCAAGCATTCCGGTCAGCGCGCAGGTCACGCATTGCAGCAGGCTCCATCCAAAGAAGATATGGCTGACTGCAAGCGCAAAAACAAGGTTGTCGGTAAACTGCCCGATGGCGGTGGATATATACGTCCTTAAGAAATACGCCGCTGCGCCGTCAGGATTTTTGTGCAGTGCTTTACCTATTGCATAGTTAAGGAAGTTGTTCACTATTGAAGATATCAGAAATGCAAGTGTGCTTCCTGCAAGGACGTACCACGTTCCGCCGAAGGTATTATCAAGTGCTGAGTTTATTATGCCCTCGCTTCCTTCTACATAGGATTCTCCCCATGTTCCCGGAATGATGCTTCCCACGAAAAATACAAAACAGAAGCAAAGATTAATTACAATAGCAAGCAAAGATATCTCGGTTGCTGCCTTGGGACCGAAGCGCGCGGTTATCATATCCATAGCCAAAAATGCGAACCACGATACTATTATTCCGCAATCCAGCGCAAGCCAGCTTATGCCCGTGTTTATGCTCTTATTTGCCAGCAGATTCATTGAGAATACCGAGATAATAAACAGCGTTACCAAAACTGTTGGCACAGACTTCAACAGCAGTCTGAATTCTTTTATTTCGGATTTAATTCTTTCTTTCATGATTATTGCTCCCTATCTTTCAGTTCGGAGCACATTAAAATAGGCGTTAAGTGCACATACTGATTCCGATACATATATCGTACTTATATGTGCGCCCAAAGCGCCATCATTCCATAGTTTTGTTTATAGACAGGATGGTTCCGAACTGTCTTATTTATTTGATTGTATAATATCACATTATATGCGGTTTGTCAATATCATGAACATAAAAAAGTCCGGCAGCTGACCGGACTTTTTTATGCTTATTCCCGTCTTGAAATGTACCAAAATCAGGTGCAAAATCTCATAATATAGCGGTTTTGTGCCTGATTTTTGGAATCATTTCAGACGAAAATCAGTAATAATTATACGATTCCTGCGGCGACTTCCTTATACTTTTTGCTGCTGATTGCCTTGTCGCTCTGACCGTGTTTACCTACGGGGTGGAAGGTTGGAACAATGCCTTCTACGATTTCAACAATATTGTCGCTATTGTCATAGCTTGCTTTTGCAAGCATCGTCAGCGATGAAAGGAAGCTGTCGGTATCAAGCTTTATCGGGTGAGCTATATGGATAAGGTCGTTTTCGGTTTTCTGAAGACCTTCCTCAGCCATCAGCTTCTCTTCGTAAAGCTTTTCGCCTTCACGAAGACCGGTATAGACTATCTTAATATCAACATCCGGCTTGAAGCCTGAAAGCTTTATAAGGTTTCTTGCAAGAGTATCTATCTTGACCGGCGCGCCCATATCCAGAACGAATATTTCGCCGCCGTGTGCATTCACACCTGCCTGCAATACAAGGCTTACCGCTTCCGGTATCGTCATGAAATATCTGATGATTTCAGGATGAGTTACTGTTACCGGTCCGCCGTTTTCTATCTGCTTTTTAAACAGAGGGATAACCGAGCCGTTTGAGCCTAAAACATTGCCGAAGCGGACAGCGACAAATTCCGTTCTTGATTTGCCGCAGATGCTCCTGTCGATTTCGGCTGCTTCGGGAAGATTATCAGATACTTCCTGCATCTCCAAGAAGCCGGTTTCTCTATGAGCATGAACCAGCGGGAGCTTATCGAACGCACCTGATTTTGAAACAGCGTCCATCGTCTGAATAACCATCTCGCACAGGCGCTTGGAGGCGCCCATAATATTTGTTGGATTTACCGCCTTATCCGTGCTTATAAGGACAAAGCGCTTACAGCCGTAAGCAAGAGCGGCATATGCGGTTTTATAGGTTCCTATAACGTTATTTTTTATAGCCTCGTTGGGGCTGGTTTCCATCAGCGGGACATGTTTATGCGCGGCGGCGTGATAAACAACCTCCGGTCTGTAAGTCTTGAACACCATATTTATTCTTCTGGAATCCCTGACAGAGCCTATAAGAACAACTAAATTAAGCTGAGGATACTTGGCTTTAAGCTCCTGCTCGATTGCATAAGCGTTGTTTTCATAGATATCGAAAATAATGAGCTGTTTAGGGCTGTGAGCTGCTATCTGGCGGCAAAGCTCAGAGCCGATGGATCCGCCTCCGCCGGTTACAAGTATCGTTTTGCTGTTTATGAACTCAAAGCAGGCGGCCATATCTACCTTTATAGGGTCCCTTCCCAAAAGATCTTCGATGGCAACATCCTTCATGTTGGCAATAGTTACCTCGCTCTTAACGAGCTGATATATTCCGGGAAGAATCTTAACCTCGCATGAGGTTTCGTTGCAGATGTTTATAAGATCGCGCTTTTCTTCGGCAGTTGCAGAAGGGATTGCCAAAAGTATCTGGCTGATTGCATATTTTTCAACGGATTGCATTATATCGTCTCTGCCGCCTACAACAGGAACGCCCTCAACAAGGCGCTGCCATTTATTCTTATCGTCATCTATAAAGCAGGAAACGCGCAGATTATCCTCATATCGGCGCTTTATATCTCGCAGGATCGTCTGCCCGGATTCGCCTGCACCGATAATCATAACGTTTTTCTTATTTCCGCCGTTTGAAAGTGACTTAGTGTTTTCTGAAAATTTGAGATAGAATCTATAGGCAAACCTTATGCCAACCATAAGTATAGCCTGAATTACTGCACCGATCAGGTAGTAAGACATCGGCATTCTGCGGAAGAAAACGGTTATGCATACTGCGTGTATAATGCTTTCGATAAGCCACGCTTCAAGGATCCTTATCAGCTCATCGAAGCTTACAAACTGCCATATGCAGCGGTACAGATGGAACAGGATATTTATTACTACTACCACTACTATATATATGGGAATAAAGTGCAGGAAAGCACTCATAAGGTCGCCGGGTATTCCGCTATAGTTGAAATCAAATCTTATCCAAAGACCGACGCCATAGGAGAAAATCACGGACAAAACATCATAAAGAATTATGAACAGGCTTATTATTTTCCAATTCTCGATTTTTTTCATCTTGTTACTCGAACCTTCCAGTTAAAATTTAGAAGTATGTCTATTACTAATTCTATGTAAAAGTGTAACTACAGAATCGCCACAAAACCGCTAGGCGATGGGTTTCGCGGC
>CALDFS010000214.1 GCA_937942105.1 uncultured Ruminococcus sp.
TCCGCCGCCTGAGCAATGCGCAAATCCTTTGCGGGCTGAGGCTCCGCCGGCTTTACCGGGGGCTGGGGGCGATACTCCCATAAGGAAATCTGAACGTCCTTGGGAACATCTATAAGCACAGGACCGGGGCGACCCGAGGTTGCAAGCTCAAAAGCCTCCCTTATAGTGTCGGCTAAGTTTGCAACGTCCGAAACAAAGTAGTTATGCTTGGTTATCGGCAGGGTGATACCGGTTATATCTATCTCCTGAAAGCTGTCGTAGCCTATCTGGGTGGTGGGAACGTTTCCGGTGATGGCAATAAGCGGAACGGAGTCTAAAAATGCCGTTGCAATGCCGGTTACAAGATTTGTAGCTCCCGGACCTGATGTTGCGAAAACCACTCCCGGCTTGCCGGTGGAACGGGCATAACCGTCCGCCGCGTGAACCGCTCCCTGCTCGTGTGCTGTCAGGATATGCTCAATTTCGTCCTGATATTTATAAAGCGAGTCGTAAACGTTGATTATCTGCCCGCCGGGGTATCCGAAAATAACCTTTACGCCCTGCTCAACAAGCGTCTTAACAATTATATCTGCGCCTGATAAGAGCATTTATTATCACTTCCTTGCAATAGTTAGTTTTGCCGCCGCAACGTAACGCTGCGCTTGTATCAGAGATTTTCAAGAATCAAATCACCCATTTCGGCACAGCCTACCTTGCGGCACTTAGCCGCTTCGGCAGGGTCGGCGGGCATTATATCCGCCGTTCTGATTCCCATATCAAGAACCTTGGAAACGGCAGACTCAATGCAGTCCGCTTCCGCAGGCATATCGAAGCTGTAGCGAAGCATCATTGCCGCAGAAAGGATTGTTCCTATGGGGTTTGCAATGTCCATTCCAGCAATATCGGGCGCAGAGCCGTGAATAGGCTCGTAAAGTCCCACGCTTGTGGCGCCCAAGCTGGATGATGGTATCATGCCGATAGAGCCGGTTATCATCGAAGCCTCGTCTGAAAGAATGTCGCCGAACATATTCTCGGTCACGATAACGTCGAACTGCGCGGGGTTCTTTACGATCTGCATGGCGCAGTTGTCAACAAGCATGTCGCTCAGCTCAACATCAGGGTATTCCTCGGCAAGGCGGTGCATTACCGACTTCCAAAGGCGGCTTGTGTCCAGAACGTTGGACTTTTCCACCGAGCAGAGCTTATGCCTGCGCTTGCGTGCAGTCTCAAAGCCGATTCTGCCGATTCTTTCTATTTCGCTCTCAGAGTACTTCATGATATCGCGGGAAACCTTCTCGCCGTTCTCCTCGGCGGTTGTATGCTCGCCGAAGTATATTCCGCCTATAAGCTCACGGACGATTATGAAGTCGATTCCGTTCTCAACGATAGACGGGCGAAGCGGAGAAGCGCTTGCCAGCTGCGGCCAGATCTTTGCGGGGCGGTTGTTCGAGTATACGCCCATGCCCGCTCTTAAGCGCAGAAGTCCCTTTTCGGGGCGCTTGTCGCCGGGCATGGAATTCCATTTATTAC
>CALDFS010000215.1 GCA_937942105.1 uncultured Ruminococcus sp.
AAAATAGGTCACAACGGTTTTGTTTCCGCCATTTTGGAATACTTTTAGACGAATAATAGTATAAAATCATCCTCCGACGTAAGACGATACATCGGAGGATATTTTCTTTAATGAACGCTTATTAATCCAGTTCCTTAACACCGGTATAAAGCTCGTAGTACCTTCCCTTCTGCGCCAGCAGATCATCATGGTCGCCGCGCTCTATTATCTCGCCGTTTTCAAGCACCATAATGGCGTTGGCGTTTCTTACCGTTGAAAGGCGGTGAGCTATAACAAAGGTCGTGCGGTTCTTCATAAGCCTATCCATACCGTGCTCTATATGCCGCTCGGTTCTGGTATCTACCGAGGATGTCGCTTCGTCAAGAACAAGTATCGGAGCGTTTGAAAGCGCTGCTCTTGCAATGTTCAGAAGCTGACGCTGACCCTGCGAAAGATTTGCGCCGTCGCTTTCCAGAACGGTATCATAGCCATTTTCCAGCCTCATTATAAACGAATGCGCGCTGGCAGTCTTGGCGGCGGCTACGACCTCGTCATCGGTGGCGTCAAGCCTGCCGTAACGGATATTCTCTCTGACAGTTCCTGTGAACAGATGAGTATCCTGCAAAACCATGGCAATATTCTGCCGCAGGAAATCGCGCTTGTAGTCCTTAACGTTTCTGCCGTCGATAAGTATTTCGCCCTCATTGATATCGTAGAAGCGGTTAAGAAGGTTTGTAACGGTGGTCTTGCCAGCGCCGGTCGAGCCGACAAAGGCTATCTTCTGACCGGGCTTTGCATAAAGGCTGATATGCTTTAAAACAGTCTTATCAGGAACATAGCCGAAGCTTACGTCCTTAAGCACAACGTCGCCCCTGATAACATCCGCTAAGGCTTCGGTGATATCCGGCGATTCGGGGTCGGTATCCATAACCTCGAACACCCTTTCAGCGCCGGCAAGCGCTGCAAATATTGTTGACATCTGCTGGGAGATGTTGTTTATAGGCATAGAGAACTGCTTGGAGTACTGCGCAAACAGTCCCAAAGCGCCGGTTGAAAGCTTGCCGAACACCATAAGTATCGCGCCGATGCCGATGGTAACGCCATAGGATATCTGGGATGTATTGCCCATCAAAGGACCCATAATAGAGCCGTAGAACTGCGCCTTGAACTGCTTTTCGCGCATATCCTTATTGAGCAGGCTGAATTCATCGACCGCTGTCTGCTCGTGGTTGAACACCTTAATTACTTTCTGACCGGTAACGGTTTCCTCAGTATAGCCGTTTACAGCACCCAGCGCCGCCTGCTGACCGGAATAGTATTTAGAGGATATCTTTGCGATAGCTCCGCCGCCCAGTGCGAATATCGGTATGAAGAAGATGGTAACAAGTGTTAAAATCCAGTTGGTGGTTATCATGAAAACAAAGGTTCCCACAAGGTTTACAACACCTGATATTATCGAGGTAAGCGAGTTGTTTATCATGGTATCGATATTGTCGATATCGTTTGTGAAGCGCGACATAACCTCGCCTGTAGGGTGCGAATCGAAGAATCTTACCGGAAGCTTCTGAAGCTTGGTGAACAGATCATTTCTTATCGATTCGATAGTACCCTGAGATACCACAAGCATCAATCTTGCCTGCAAATAGCTGGTAATAATTCCGATGCCGTATACAAAGGCAAATATGCCTATTGTAACTATAATATAGCTCATCATTTCGCTTCTTACGGCGACGTTTATGGGACCTGTGAAAGCGGAAATGATATTGTCGGCAATTCTTTCGGTTCCGCTTAAAGGCTGCTCCTGCCCGCTTACGGCAAGGCTGAGCTTGTTGATTATCGGCGCTAAAAGATATCCGCCGCAGAGTGATGCTATAGTGTTCACAAGCATACAGAAAAGAATTACAACTATTCTGAGCTTGTATTTTTTAAGATAGCTGAGCATTCGCTTTATGGTTGCCGAGCCGTTCTTAAGGCTCTTTTTGCTTGCTCCCATACCTCTTCCCCTCGGTCCGCCTCCCGGTCCCCCGGGACCGGGTCCCATTCTCAGAGCGGTGGCCGAGGTGTTATATTGCTTCTGAAGCTCTTTCAAATCTCTTGCCATGCCCGCTCACGCTCCTTTCTTCGCAGCGTCGTTCTGGGAATAATATATTTCCTGATACGCTTCGTTGGTTTCAAGCAGCTGCGCATGAGTGCCTATGCCTGATATTTCGCCCTCGTTCATAACTATTATCATATCTGCATCCTGAACCGAGGTTATTCTTTGGGCAATGATTATCTTTGTAGAGTCGGCAAGCTCGTTCTTGAAGGCGAGCCTTATCTGAGCTTCGGTTGCGGTATCTACCGCGCTGGTGGAGTCGTCTAAAATAAGCACCTTCGGCTTTTTAAGAAGCGCGCGTGCTATGCAAAGGCGCTGCTTTTGACCGCCCGAAACGTTGGTGCCGCCCTGGTCGATTTCTGTTTGGTAGCCGTCCTTAAATGAATTCACAAACTTATCTGCCTGAGCGCTGTGAGCGGCAGCCTTGATATCCTGCATGGAAGCATCCTCGTCGCCCCAGCGAAGGTTTTCTTCTATTGTTCCGGAGAACAGTGTGTTGTTCTGCAAAACCATTCCTATGCCCTCGCGCAGGTTATAGATGGTATAGTCCTTGACGTTTCTGCCGTCAACCAGAATCTCGCCCTCGTCAGGGTCGTAAAGCCTTGAAATCATCGAAACAAGAGTGGTTTTGCCGCAGCCGGTAGAGCCTATTATGCCGACAACCGATTTTGCCGGTATTTTCAGGTTGATGTTATTAAGAACGCTCTCATCCGAATTCTTGTAATAGCGGAAGGTGACGTTTCTGAACTCGATATCGCCGTTTTTAACGGTAAGCTCGGGGTCGGCTTCTTCACTGTCGCGGATGTCGGGCTGTTCATCGAGTATTTCCTTGATACGCTTTGCCGAAGCCATCGCACGCGATGACATCATCAGAAGCATTGAAACCATCATCAGCGAGAAAAGAATCTGGTTGGTATAGGTTACAAACATCTGCAAATCGCCGACGCCCATGCCGATTCCGGCGGTATCGAATACCATTTTAGAGCCGAAATAGATTATGCACAGAACGGTTACATTCATTATAAGCGTTGTAACCGGCGACATGAAGATCATAACGCTCATAGCGCTCATGCTGGCGCGTTTGTATTCGCCGTTTGCGTTGTTAAACTTATCGATTTCATGATCCTCGCGGACGAAGCTTTTAACTACTCTTACGTTGGTTACATTTTCCTGAACGGTGGAGTTAAGAGCGTCGAGCTTTTTCTGAACGTGCCCGAACCTTGAAAAGCCGGTCAGAATAATTGCGCCTACCGATATAAGAAGAACCGGTATCGAAACCGCAAAGGTAACCGAAAGCTTTGGCTGAAGGCTTATTGACATGATGAGTGCGGCAATAAGCATGCCGGGTGCGCGGAACGCCATCCTTAAAAGCATATTTATGAAGTTCTGCATCTGGGTAACGTCGTTAGTAAGCCTTGTTACAAGCGAGCCGGTGGAAAACTTGTCGATATTTGCGAACGAAAAGGTCTGAACCTTTTCAAAAACATCCTGCCGCAGGTCAGCGGCAAAGTTGACGGATGCCTTTGCTCCGAAATAGGAGCCGCCCACTCCGCCGGCCATCATCACAACGGCGCAGAGGATTATTCCGCCCATTACCAAAAGACTTCTGCCAACGGTAAGCGTTCCGGCCATCTGAGAATCTATAACCGAGCCTAAAAGCTTTGGCATTATAACCTCACCGGCTACCTCAACAAGCATGCACAACGGCGTTATTATGAAGAACGGCCAGTAGGGCTTTATGTATTTAAACCACGTTTTCAATTGTATTACTCCTTTCAGCAGCAGTGCTTATCACAGCCGGCGGCGGTCTTAAGATTTGATGATACCCGCCTTAAATAGCTAAGAAACTCCTCAAGCTCCTCCTCCGAGAAGCCGGCAAAGGTCTTTTCGTCAACCTCGTCGAAAATTGCTCCGGTCTTATTGATTATCTCCTTGCCATTTTCGGTTACGGTTATGTTGTTTACGCGTGAATCGTCCTCCGACTGCGCGCGTTCGATGAAGCCCTGAGCCTCTAACTTTTTAAGAGTTACCGTTACCGCTGCCGGAGATATCTCCATCCTTTTGGCAAGCTCCTTCTGCGAGATGTTGCCGCTGAAATTGATCGTCAGCAGCATTGAGTGCTGACTGCGGTGAAGCCCCAGCGCGCTGACCTTGGTTTCTACCAGCGCATGATGCAGCCGGTTGCACTTCATGAACAGGTGCATACACTGCTTGAATTTATCCTTACGTGAATTCGGTTCCAATTATACCATTCCTTTCTTCAAAAATGATTTATCAGTTAACAATTAACGAGTTAATTATATACTCTTATAACGCATTTGTCAATATAATTTATAGAAAAATTAAATAATAAAACTGTGAAATCTTTGTTAAAAATGCGAGTAAATACCCTGACGGCATTTCAGGAAAAAGATTGCAGCGATTTTGCGGTCGTGCGCAGTCTGATACTTTTTAGCGAGAAATAAGTACAAATTCGCATATTTCGGTTTACTTTTCGGAAAGAAAATGCTATACTGTTTATATGTTTGACTTATGTATCCGTCAGAATATCAAAATCCAACTGAAAACAGGAGAATAAAAAGTAATGAAAAAATCTTTTCCAAGGCTTCTTGCCGTGCTGACGGCTTTAGCGCTGTCGCTGAGCATTCTTTCGGCATGCGCTTCCGCACCCAAAAGCGATGTTCAATCTCCGCCGGAAGGCACATCGGCTGTTGAGCCTGCAAACGCCGAGCCTGCGGCAACCTCAGCACCACAGGCTTCCGACAGCAGCAATGAGACTGCCGACACTTCCGCAGATACCGAGCCTGAAACAACCGCCGCCGCGACGGAGGCATCCACCGCCGCCACCACAGAAGCGACAACTACTGCCGCTGAAACTGCCGCACCTGTCACCACCGAAGCGCCTGCAACCGCCGCAGCTGTCACTACCGCCGCGGCTGACGCTATCAAGGTTGACCATGCAAGCGGCAGGATGTACGCTAAATCAAGCGTAAATGTAAGAAGCGGTCCCGGAACCGGATATGAGCGGGTGGGACATCTTGACTCTGGCGAAGAGGTCGAGCTTACAGGTCTGTGCGAAAACGGCTGGTACAGGATAAAGTTCGAGGACGGAGAGTATTTCGTCAGCGGAAAATATCTTGTTAAGGATAAGCCCGCAGTTACCGCCGCTGTTACTACTGCGGCTGTCACAACGGCAAAGGTCACATCAAAAACAGAAACCACAAAGGAAGATGACAAAATGACTCAAATCAAAAACGAAATCTGGCTGGCAACATGGGGCACAGCTATGCTCACCCCCGGGGACGAACAGATTCCGAAAGACCCCACGCTTGCAAACAACACTCTTCGCCAGCAGATAAGGGTATCTGTCGGCGGCAGCAAGCTAAGGCTTGTTATATCCAACGAATACGGCAAAACCGACCTTGAAATCAACAGCCTTGTACTTGCAAGGATAGACGACCCCAAGAGCCACAAGGTAGACCTTGATTCGCAGATTGCGCTGACCTACAAATCCCAGAAATCCTTCAAGGTTCCCGCCGGAAAGCGTATCACAACAGATGAAATCGATTTTGAGTTTGCCCCGCTTGAAGACCTTGCTTTTACCATGAAGCTGGGCGCTGTTCCCTCAACGCTTACCTGCCACACCGCATCAAGGCGCTCAACATGGATAGTCAAGGGCGACCATGCCGATGACAACGACTTTACCGGCATTGAAGAGATGACCTCGTGGTATTTCATCACCGAGCTTGATACAATGGCTTCCAAGGAAAGCGGCGCGATAGTGTGCCTGGGCGATTCGCTTACCGACGGCGCAAGCGTTACGACCAACGCCTTTGCCCGCTACACCGATGAGCTTGCCAGACTTTTGCAAAACGACGAAAAGCTCAGCAGCCTGTCTGTTGTAAATATGGGTATAGGCGCAACTGCACTGTATACCTACGGCGGCGAAATCGCCGGAACCAACCGCGCCAACAGAGACGTTTTAAAGATCCCCGGCGTTAAATACTGCGTTCTGTTCATGGGCGTAAACGATATCGGCGGCGCGCAATACGATATCTCGAATAATATAATTAAGGAATACGAGTCCATAACCGAAAGGTGCCACAAGCAGGGCATAAAGGTTATCGGCGTTACCATAACCCCCTTCAAGGGCAACAGCTACTACTCCGACCTTCACGAAAATATCCGCAAGAAGGTAAACGAATTTGTTCTTTCGGACGATTCCGGCTTCGACGCCTGCATTGATATGTGCAAGGTGGTTGCATCAGGAAACGACCCCGACAAAATGTCGAGCTCTTACGTTTCGCCATGGAACGACTATCTGCACTTCAATCACCAAGGCTACAAGCTTATAGGCAAAACGGTTTATGAGCATTTAAAGGAATTAATAGGCTGATAAAGACCTTGCCGATTCCTTGAATAATAATTTTGAAAGGAATATAACAAAATGAAACTGAAAAGACTTTTGGCACTTTTACTTGGCGCGATAATGCTTCTGTCGCTCGCCTCCTGCGGCGAAGGATCAAAGGTCGTTGAGACTAAGGACGAGGCAGGATGGTTCGCCACCTGGACATCGGCTCAGCTTACCGCCGGACCGGACGAAACACCCTTTGACCCCGCTCTTAAAGAGAACACCTGCCGTCAGCAGATAAGGGTATCAATCGGCGGCGATAAGATAAGGCTTACCTTATCCAACGAATACGGCGACATTCCGGTTAAAATCGAAGGCGTTCACATTGCACATCTTTTAGACCCCAACGCCCCCGCTATCGATGCTTCTACCGACACTGCGGTTACCTTCGGCGGTGCTAACGAGGTCACTATAGAAGCAGGAACAGTTGTCACCTCGGACGAAATCGATTTCAAGTTCTCAGCTCTTGATGATTTGGCTGTTACCATGAAATTCGGCAAATTCACCGGCGGAACC
>CALDFS010000216.1 GCA_937942105.1 uncultured Ruminococcus sp.
AGATGCTCTCCCAGCTGAGCTAAGCTTCCATATCAAGCGCCTTTATCAGGCGACTTTGATATTATACCTCATAAAGGCGGGCTTGTCAAGTGTTTTTTCAAAAATTTTTATTATTTTTAAAGAAAAATTTCTGATTAATCCTCGCTTTCTGCTATCGCTTCATACAGCCGCATATAGGTTGGCAGGGCGGTTTCATAATTTTCTTTCATTATCTCCTCTGCCGTTGAAAGAAGCCTTGTCGGCTCTCTCAGACCTACATACAGCTCATCCGGCATAGCTTCCCACTTCAGCTTTTCGCGGGTGAGGGCACAGTTCAGCTTTATTCCCTTATCGCTTACAAAATCGCCTTCAAGCTCGCCGGTGAAGTCATGGACGGCGAAATCAGTTGTACCGTCAGAGACTATTATCATATTATCCCCGCACTGAAGCTGGGTCATCAGCTGAGCCTGAGAGGAGGTTACCGAGTTGGGGTTCGAGTAGTCGGTCGAGATATTGTAGATGAGCACGTACACCTCGCCGTCGCCGTTGATATCATCGGTGAAGCTTTCAAAAAAGTGCTGAAATTCTGCCGTGCGGGCATAAATCGCGTTATTATCCGAAATGGCAAGAACCGTCAGATCCGGCTCGACCCTTGTAACCGAATCATACACGATATATCCCAGAACAAACACTCCGAAAATCACGCATATAATTATCCACTTTGAACGATACCAGACGTTTGAAATCCACTCGCCGAAGCTTAGCTTTATTTCTTCTTTCGGGATTTCCTTTACCGTTTCGGAGGAATCTATTACTCCCTGTTTAAGCTTCACAAGTTCGATTTTTTGGTCTTGAAGCTTGCGCTCATACTGCTCACGCTCCTTTTTTTCGGCTTCTGCGCGCTCAGCCTCAAGCCTTTCGGCGTTTTCGCGATTTTTGCGCTCCTGCTCGGCAATCTCGCGTTCAAATTCTATATCTTCTTTTGGGATAAATCCATCTCGCTTGTCCATAAAAGCACTCCATTCTATTTCAAGCTCTGGTTTCTTTGTGAGAATTGAATAATTACAGTATATAATATTTGCGCAAATTTGTCAATACAAATAATTTTGCATGATTAATGATATTTTTTCGGGATTCTATTGACAAGAAAACTTGGCAGTAATATAATTAATGACAAGAAAACTTGGCACGAAGTAAGGAGATAATGCGATGGAAATAATATCTGATATACGTTCGAGGCTGTTTGATATGAGAGATGAGAAGTATCAGCAGTTCAATTCCAGCCTTATACCGAATGTAAGCAGCAAGCTTGTCATCGGGGTGAGGACGCCGGAGCTTCGCAAATATGCCTCAGAGCTTGCAAAGAGGGATGATATCGGGGATTTTCTGGCGGCGCTCCCTCACGAATATTTCGAGGAGAACCAGCTGCATGCGTTTATCATCGAGAAAACCAAGGATTATGATAAGTGCCTTGCTCAGGTCGAGGAATTCCTGCCCTTTATAGACAATTGGGCAACCTGCGACCAGTGCGCGCCCAAGGTGCTTCTTAAAAATCCCGAAAGGCTGATTAGTGCAGTCAGGCGGTGGATATCCTCGGATAAGCTCTACACTGTGCGGTATGGAATAGGCATGCTTATGCGGGCGTATCTGGACGACAGATTCAGCCCGGAATACCCGGAGCTTGTGGCGGAGGTAAAATCGCAGGAGTATTACGTGAACATGATGCGCGCGTGGTATTTTGCAACTGCTTTGGCAAAGCAGTATGAGGCAGTTATAGGGTATTTTGAAAAAGGACGGTTGGATGAGTGGACTAACAATAAATCGATTCAGAAGGCGTGCGAGAGTTACCGCGTAAGTGATGAGCGCAAGGCATATTTAAGAACATTGAAAAGGAAGGGCTAATAATATGAGCGAATTATCAAAGGAAGAAATCTTAAAAAGGGCGCAGAACGAAAACAAGGGCAGAGATTTGACCGAGCTTGAAGCCGGAAGGAAAGATACTCTGTTCGCGGTAATCATGGTGTATATTCTGGGAACGATTTTGTGCGTCACCGAAATATTTGTCGGCAAGGGAATAAATTACGCGCTGTATATAGTTGTGACCTCGCTGAATTCTATAATTTTTATCCGCAGAGCAATACGTAAGCCGATTAAGGAGAACGTTATAACTGCGGTGCTGTTCGGATTGGCTGCAGCTTTGTTTGTGGTTGCATGGGTAATATCCCTGCTTGACTTGTGATATGAACACCGAGTTAGAGCTTAAAAATCGCCTTAAAGAGGCAAGGACGGAGGCTGGGCTTTCACAGTCTCAGCTTGCCGGGATGATTGGAGTATCCCGCAACACCATCAGCTCGATAGAGACGGGCCAGTTCAGCCCGACAGCCAAGCTTGCGCTGATTCTGTGCATAGCTTTGGATAAAAAATTTGAGGAGCTTTTCTATTTTGAATAATTTTTGATATTGCGCAAAAACTATCCTTGAAAACGTTTTTTGCGGGATTGCCTGCTTAAAAAGTAATACTATTTTACGTTTTTTGAGGTGGATTATGCAGTTATCAAACTCACAATACAATGAAATGGCGAACGACGCCAGCGCGCCTTCTAAATCGTGGTTCAACATTCCCAAGGCA
>CALDFS010000217.1 GCA_937942105.1 uncultured Ruminococcus sp.
CCGCCGTAAACAAATCCCTCACGCGGGTTCTTGCTGGTGGCATAGCAAAGCTCGTGCATGACCTCAGAGGAATATACAAAGTAATATGTATCACCGATTTTTCTTATGGATGACGCCTCGAAGAAGGAATGTCCCCTAAAGCTTCTGCCGTTGGGGTAAAGCGCTTCATCCTCAACATATTCGATTCCGGGGACGACGAACTTCGGCTCCTCGATAATAGTAAGCATATCCTCGCCAAGGACGGTGCACATTGAGCCGTGGCGGGATTTATCGCCCCTGCCGCAGAAGCCGGTGTACATATATGTCCTGCCGTTTTCGGTGATAACGCCGGGGTCGAACTGGAACTCGTCGCCGGGGCGGTCGCCAAGGCGGGTGCCGTCCTTATAGTGAACGTATCCCAGAAACTCATATTTTCCGGCGGGGGTATCGCAGACTGCAACAGAAACGTTTGATACCTTATCCAGAACGTAGTAAAGATAATATCTTCCGTCCGGTCCGACGGTTACATCCGGGGCATATAGGCACATTCTGCCGTCGCGGTTGAACGGGTCGGAGGTTTTGGGATATATCACGCCCTCATACCGCCAGTCGCTTAGGTCGTCAACCGGCGCTGACCAGCAGACGTAATCGCCCATGCAGAATACGTAGCCGTTGAAATAATCGTGTGAGCCGTAAACGTAAACTCTGCCGTCAAATACATACGGTTCGCCGTCCGGGACGTACTCCCAGGAGGGTAGGTAGGGGTTGTAGCCTTGTTTTTTCATATAGATGTTCCTTTCTGTGGTTTATGTTATGGGTTAATTTAATTGCTAATTTATAGTATAGCAGATGTTGAAGGAATTTGCAAGAGGGGTTTGCGAGGTAATCAGATGTTTGTCGGCAGCCCATCGGCGCGCCATTATAGATAGTTTGCTATCGCAGTTTGTATTGGCGACGAACATAGTGCGGGCGGAGGTCTGGACGGCATTGCCGTCCGAGCGGCTAAATGCCGCTCACGCGCGCAAGCGCGTAGACCTCCGCTGCCCCGGATTGTGTGGGGCGCGCCTCCCTCTGCTCCCACTCTGCATCCGCCTTAACAACCGGCAAATCCCTCACGATAAGCCTATTCGTGCCGAATAGTGTTGGTTTTGTGGAAAAGTACGTGCGTTTTAGTGCGAATTTTTCCCGAAAAATTACACTAAAACGCACGAATATGAAAATAACGCTCACGCAAAAATTTGAGCGCTATTATTTTATCAAAAACAAAGCTGTTCTATCCCGAATCATCACCCGCTGAAATTATACACCACTATCGGCTTGCCTATCTTCCTGCAATACTTCATCACAAACTCAGTCCCTTTGGAGCGCCCATCCCAGAGTGCAACAACCATATCAGCATAGTCGATTATTTTTATATTGCGCTTTATGGGTGCAGCCCTGCCGTAAAGCTTATATTCAGGCAGAAATTCGGCCAGCGGGATGTTATTCTTTTCGGCATATTCTTTGGCACAGGTGTCAATCCCATTAGCCCCGCCCGAGACTATTTCGGTGACATCCTTCGGCAGGTATTTTTGCATATCCTCTACCACAAGTCCTCTTGAACCTACAACAGCAACTATCATATTTCTTCTCCTTTGTCCTATATATAGGACAATAATATTCTGTTATTAGTATACACTATATTTGTCCAAAATCAAGACGCATAGGAGAAGCCCCATGAAAAGAATAATTGACGCACAAACCGTGAACATAATAGGTCCGAAGATCCGCGAAGCCAGAATCGCCGCAGGCTTAAGCCAGAAGCAACTGTCCGAAAAGCTGGAGCTTATGGCGGTCTACACCTGCCGCGGCTCGGTATCAAGAATAGAAAACG
>CALDFS010000218.1 GCA_937942105.1 uncultured Ruminococcus sp.
GCGGCTAAACGCCGCTCACGCGCCTTGCGCTTAGACCTCCGCTGCCAAAAGTGCGGTAGGGCGCGCCTCCCGCTGAGCGAAACACTCTACAACAACTAACGATAGGCGAATATAACTAAAAAAGCTCCAAACCATCACAGCTTGGAGCTTTCTTTATTTATATCTGCTCTTGGCGAGTCACCATTTCCCCTCCGCCTTAGCCTTCTTAACCATCTTCCCGAAGATAACAAGGAAACAAATAGTATGTGCAAGCGTTGCCATTATCCATGATATCGGATATGAAAGGAACAGCACCGTCAGCGATTTCGCAGGGTCGTTGTTAACGGATGCCTTGTACTGCGCAAAGTAGGTGAATATCCATATCATCCTGAACCCGCATACAAATGCAATCGTTCCGACAGTCGGCAGGACTGAGTGCCCTATTCCGCGCAGAAGTCCCACCATTACGTCCATAGTGCCGTCAAGGAAGTAGGTCAGAAGTATAACCGACATTCTTATAACTCCGAACTCGATCTCCGCCTGAGAGTCGGTGTAGATGGAAAGAAGCTGCGCGCCGAAAAACCGCACGATAACTCCAAGACCGAATCCGACTGCGGTTACAAGTCCCATGCATTCAAAAGCAACCGTCTTGATTCTGCGGTACTTCTCTGCGCCGAAGTTCTGGCTGGTGAAGGTTATCGCCGCCTGGTATACCGAGTTCATGGCCATATAGATAAAGCCCTCGATATTTGCTGCGGCGCCGCTTCCCGCCATGGCTGCGTCACCGAAGAAGTTTATAGACGACTGTATGATAACATTTGAGATGGAAAAGATGGAGCCTTGAATGCCCGCCGGAAGTCCAACCGAAAGTATATTCAAAAGCTTATCCTTGTGTATGCGGAGCTTTTTGATGTAGAGCTTTATAGCGCCGTCGGAATGGATAAGGCAGGCGAGCACCAGCACAGCCGATACCACCTGAGAGATGATGGTTGCGAGCGCAACACCGGCAACGTCCATCTTAAAGACTATTACGAAGATAAGGTTAAGTATAACGTTGATAACGCCGGAAATTGAAAGATAGTAAAGCGGGCGCTTGGTATCTCCTACAGCCCTTAAAACCGCCGCGCCGAAGTTGTAAAGCATATTTGCAGGCATACCTATAAAATATATCTTAACATAAAGCGCGGAAAGGTCGATTACGTTTTCGGGGGAATCCATCAGCTCAAGCATGCCCTTGGCAGCGAAGAAGCCGAAAATTCCCACTGCCACTCCGCATATCGCGGCAACGGCAATAGAAGTGTGAACAGTCTCGCTCACATCCTTCATCCTGCCTGCGCCGAAGTGCTGGGCAACAACTACGCTCGTTCCCACCGACAGTCCCATAAAAACGTTTACAATAAGGTTGATGAGCGCGCCGGTTGAGCTTACCGCCGCCAGTGAAGCGTCGCTGCCCCATCTGCCTACTACAACTATGTCCGCCGCGTTGTATAAAAGCTGAAGCGTTCCCATTAAAAGAAGCGGAAGGGTGAATCTTACTATTTTCGGGAAGATTGAGCCGGTCGTCATATCCATGCTTCTGTCCCTTGATTTTAGCGAATTTACTGACACGTCTGATACCTCTATATCTGCAAATGTAATAATTTAAAAAAGCACAAAAGCCATTATCCAGCCAATATGCGTTTTTTATTTTACTACTTTATTATTTTAATTTCAACTGTTTTTTCGTTTTTTCATGATGGTTTTTTGATATTCTCCCACTCCGTCAAAAAATCGGTTAAGACTGGTGAATTATTATGCAAAATTCTATAAAACGGTTGACTTCTCCGAAATTATGCCGTATACTTTCAATTGCAGAATATTAATCTGCGTTTTATGATGACGCGCGCGCGATATCCTTCAAAAAAGCCGTTTCGGGCGATTTTAGGGATTTTACCGCGCAAACGGCATAAAATATGAAATCAAAAATAAGGTCTTTGAAAGGAAGATGACTATGGATATTACCAACCCCGAGGTATACTCCCTGCACATGGGCAAGGCCAAGTGCGCGGTCGATTTAGGCGACGGCAGCGAAAGAGGAGAATACGTCAATCAGGATTACATCTTGAACAAACTGGGCAGACCACACCGCGCCGTAAACCTTATGTACTGCTACTATCCTTTGGACAAGGGATGGCCGGTGCGCGCAAGCGTAGCCTTCCCGCCGGTGGATAAGTCAAACGCATGGGGCTACCCTTATGATGATTACTTCCCCTACCGCGGGGGACTGGAGGGCAAAAAGGACGACCCGGTATTCGAGCAGATGCGCGATATCCGCCGCCACGGGCAGGACGTTATACTCACCCTGACAGTAGACCCTGCCGTTTCGGACGAGCATCTTATAGCCATCGCTAAGGATTTGCTTCCGTTCGGAAGAATAATGATAAGGATCAATCACGAGGCTACTGGCAGCTGGTTCTCCTTTAACAAGAGGGCGTCTTATAAGGAGGTTGCGGATTTCTTTGCCCGCTTCGCGAAGATAATACATAAGTATGCACCGAATGTTAAAACCATTCTCTGCGCGGGCGCGGCAGGGGAGGAAAGGGAATCCCCCGAAAAAATCGGCATGGAGGAGCTTTTCTTGGAAGCCGCCAAGGAGACGGATATATGGTCGATAGACAAATATATGTCTCTGCACTGGGGCTGGCCGAACGACGTTGCCCTTAAAGGCGGACATTCCCACGGCTATACCGGCGCTGCGCCTGTCTACGACTGCTGCAAGGCGACATATGAGCGCTACAAGGAAATAACCGGCATGGATAAGCCGATGGTAATGAGCGAGCACAACGCCGACGGCGACGTTACCGGTCCTTACGACCAGTGCAGAATCTTCCGCCGCTTCTGCGATATGCTTGTTGAGAACAAGGGCGACTGGCTCACCGGCTTTACCATGTATCAGTTCCGCGACAGGGGCAGATTGGGCTTGGAATGGGAAGACCCCAACAACCCCGAGGTGGGAATAGAGCTTCCGCTTCTCCGTGAGTATCGTGATATCATCCACAGCGAATGGTTCAGCCCGGAAATGACGGTGGGCGGTAAGCTTACCCTTCCCGCAAAGCTCCGCTGGGGCGGCTCGGAGGACGCTGAGGGAATATCCATCCCCTTAAAATTTGAGGATAACCCCGTTTTCTGCGAGCTGACCTTTGATGAGGATGATGCTTCCAACCTTATGCTGGAGATAAACGGCAGATGGTTCTATAAGTCCCCGAACTGCCGCTATATCGACCTTATGCCGGCGTTCTTCGATAAGAAGCTTGAACCGAATACATCGCTTGATTTAAAGATATTCGCGCCCCCGGCAAGCGGCGAAAACGCCCCCGGCGAGGTGGATTGCTATTCAGTAATAGAAAAGCTTCCGAAGATAAGAATAGATTACGAGCCTCCGATACCCTTTACTATATAAATAGTATATAAGCATACCATGTTCCTCCCCGAAGCGCAGATAAGCATTCGGGGAGGAATTCAGAAAAGAAAGTCAATGATTTTTTGCATTTCTGCCATTGACAAAACGGTTTTTTTGTGATACAATATCAAAGTCGCAGAAAGCGGCAATATAATAAGCAGGTATGGCGGAATTGGCAGACGCGCATGGTTCAGGTCCATGTGAGAGCAATTTCATGCAGGTTCAAGTCCTGTTACCTGCACCAAATAGGAAAGGCTCCTTATAGGAGCCTTTCCTATTTGGTATAGGTGACATTCTGCGAACTTGCAGTAGATGCGGGGCAGATAAGAAAATATAGCTTTCAAATACCGCAAAAAGCGTAAAAGCAAAACAAAAGTCCGGCGCTAAACTGAGCATCGTCGCGTTTAGCCGTGTCCGCCCGGCTAAACGCTGTTCAAGTCCCGGCGCCCTGCCAAGCCAATATCAAGGCGCAAAAGGGTCTTTTTTAGTTGGTGCGGGTGACATTCTGCGAACTTGCAGTAGATGCGGGGCAGATAAGAAAATATAGCTTTCAAATACCGCAAAAAGCGTAAAAGCAAAACAAAAGTCCGGCGCTAAACTGAGCATCGTCGCGTTTAGCCGTGTCCGCCCGGCTAAACGCTGTTCAAGTCCCGGCGCCCTGCCAAGCCAATATCAAGGCGCAAAAGGGTCTTTTTTAGTTGGTGCAGGTGACATTCTGCGAACAACGTTTCCTTCACCGAATTAAAAATCCTGATACTACATAATAGCTCCCCGCACCAGCACATCCAGGACCAAGCGAATATGAACGGATATAAAGCAGAGGCAAATATATGCATCAGGGAATGCATTTTACAGCTCTATTATTCAATTGGCGCGCTAAAAAAATTGATTTTCCTGTTAATTTACATTTATTATTGTAATCTTCGATAAAAACAAGCGAAAAAGCAAAACATAATCTATGTGTTGTGCCAATTATTCGTGCGAAAAGCGGAATTTGATATAAAAAAGGCTCAAAAAACTTGACAAGTAGGTGGCTTTGTGATAAAATGTATAACAAAATCATGATAGAGTTTAATGTGAAGCTGTAAAAGGGTAAAGTATTTCTCTTGTATAGCGCCGCATAAGCTCCTTTGTGATTTCAAAACTTAAATATTATATGGAGGGAATTACAATGGCAAAGACATGGAAAAGGTTTGCGGCATTGCTGCTTGCTGTTCTGATGGTTGTAACCGTCTTCGTTGGCTGCGGAAACAATGATGACGATACTAACAACCCTTCAGTAGGCAACAACGGTGACAACGTTGATAACGCTGACAATACCGATGACGCCGGCAATAATGTTGCTGATGTTACGTCAGGACCGATCACCTACCGCACCTATACAACAGTTACCCCCAGTAACTGGAACGAATTAACCTATGAGAACAACAATGATACTCAGATTTTGAACTACCTCGTATCTTCTTTCTACGAATATGATTACAAATTCGAGGATGATAAGAAGTTCAATGACGATGGTTCTATCAATGCTGAGGGCATCGTTCCCGGCGGCTTTGAAGTAAAGTATTCCGCTGCTACCAAGCTTGAGGATGTTACTTCTACCGTAGACGCTAAGTGGGGCTATACCGACGAGCAGAAGGCAGCCGGCAGCTATGCATGGCGCATCACCCTTCGTGAAGACCTTAAGTGGGACGATGGAACACCCATCACCACTGCTGACTTCATCTACACAATGCAGGAGCAGCTCAACCCTCTCTTCCAGAATATGAGAGCTTCCAGCTACTACAACAACATTCTTATCAAGGGCGCAAGAAATTATGTTTACCAGGGTCAGTCCGTCTGGGTTGATAACGCTTCTACCGGCGATCCCGCTCTTGGTGTTGACCAGCTCGTAAAGGGCGAGGATGGCACCTACACCCTCGGCGGTGCTAAGGTTCACATCTCCCTTAAGGGCGCTTTGGGCTGGACCGGCGGCAACTCTTTGGCTGATTATGTTGACGCTTACGGCGAAGCCTACTTCAATATGACCAACTGGGATGCTCTTCTTGCTCTTGCAGATGAGAACGGCTATGTTGAAGTTACCGATACTTCTATCGAATACCTTGGTTCCGTCATCAGCACTGATGCTTGGGGCGAAACCGCTGACAATGTAGTTTGCTACATGGAAACCTTCAAGGAATATCCCGAAGTTTCCTTTGATAATGTAGGATATTATGCAGAAGACGATTACAATCTCGTTGTATGCCTTGATGCTCCTATCAAGTGCCTTAAGGAAGACGGCTCGCTTTCCTATGAAGCTGCCTACAGCTTCTCCAGCATGCCCCTTGTAAAGAAGGATCTTTATGAAAGCTGCAAGCAGGCTCCTGCTGAGGGTGCTACTCTTTGGACCTCTAACTACAACTCCAGCGTAGAAACCAGCGCAAGCTGGGGCCCCTACAAGCTCGCTGCTTTCCAGGCAGGTAAATCCTATGAGCTGGTTAAGAACGAAAACTGGTTCGGTTATGCTCTTGAAGACAACAAGAATCAGTATCTTGTAGACAAGATCTACTGCGAGCAGATCGCCGAAGTTGCTACTCAGTGGCTTAAGTTCCTCGGCGGTGAAATCGACGAAATCGGTCTTGATGTTGACCACAAGGCTGACTATCGTGACTCCAAGTATACTTACTATGCTCCCGGTTCAGGTACATTCGGTATTAACCTTTATGCCGACCTCGGCGTTCTGAAGAACAGCGGCCGCAACAACGGTATCCTTGCTATTGACGACTTCAGAAAGGCTATCTCCCTGTACTTCGACAGAGACGATTACAACGCAACTGTTTACACTTCACACAGACCTTGCTATGGTCTGCTTGGTCCATCCTACTACTATGATGTAGAAAACGGCGGCGTATACAGAAATACACAGTTCGCTAAGGAAGGCTTGCTCAGAGTTTATGGCTTCACCCAGAACGATGACGGCACATGGACCGACGGTACTAACTCCTACGCTGACTACGAGGCTGCTTACGAGGTTATGAACGGTATGAACCGTCCTCTTGCTAAGGAGCTTATCGAATCCGCTTACAAGGAACTTACCGAGAATGCTGAAAAGTATGGCTATGATCCTTCTCAGAAGATCACCCTTAAGTTCGGTACTTCTGCTGATAACGAAAACACCCGCCGTCAGTACGATTACATGGTTAAGTTCTTCAATGACCTTGTTTCCGGCACTTCTCTCGAAGGCAAGCTCGATATTCCGTTCGATTCTTCGTTCGCAGAAAACTGGGCTACCGACTTCAAGGCCGGCGCTTATGACATTGCTACCGGTACCGGCTTCTCCGGCGGTGCTTTCGATCCCGCAGGCTTCCTGCAGTGCTACATGGATCCTAATGCAGGCTTGATGTACTCCGTATGGTGGGATGTTGAGAACGAAAAGCTTACCTACACAATGCCCGAAGGCGATTATGACGGTGCAGGCGAAGAGCTTACAATGTCTCTCTACAACTGGTATTGCTGCCTGAACGGCATGGCTGAGAGCAGAGAGCAGCAGTTCACCTACAACTGGGGCGATGGATTTGCACCCAGCGATGCAAGACTTACTCTTCTTGCTAAGCTCGAGGAGGTTACCCTCGGCAAGTACTACAGCATTATGACAACTTCACAGTACAGTGCAACTGTTAACAGTGCTAAGTTTGCTCAGATTTCCGATGAATACAACACATTCATGGGCTTCGGCGGCACAAGATATCTGCGTCCGCAGTATAATGATGAGCAGTGGGCTCAGTTCGTTAAGGACAACAATAACGACCTTAGCGCAGAGTACAAGAAAGTTGACTGATTGTTCCCAATCGGTTGAGTAAGCCCGATATACGAGGCGGGGGGAGTTTTTCCGCCCGCCTCCGTTTGTTTTAAGCGTTCTTCGCAGACACTTTTATCTAGACGATAAAATCCGAACACAAAGCATTATCGGCATATTTTTGCTCAAACGCATTGTATTCAGATTGTATCGTCTATACAAAAAGATAGGAGCCATCAATTATGTATATGTTCAAATACGTTTCAAAGAGGCTCGGGCTCATGATCATGACCTTTGTGGTAATCATGTTCATGTGCTTTGTCCTTATTAAGCTTTTGCCGATCGTTGTTACCGTTCAGCAGGGGCAAGACGCAAATATCATCATCCGTCAGCTCGAAGGGCGTGGATACATACAGAACGCGGTCATGAATCCTCAAACTAAAACCTGGAACTTTGAGCGCGTGCCCATTTTTGTTCAGCTTGGTAATTATCTTAAGAAAATATTCGTTTACGGTGACTTTGGTGTCGGCGTTAACATTCCATCCTACCGTGGTCAGGCAGTGTGGAGCGTGTTCGTCGAAAAGCTTCCGCCTACGATTCTGATAAACCTGTATTCTACTTTAATTGGTGTTCCTATAGGACTTGGTCTTGGCATTTTCGCCGCACTTAAAAAGAACAAGTGGCAGGATCAGATAATCAGTATCTTTATTATCCTGCTTATATCCCTGCCTTCAATTGTTTTGGGACTGATTGTTCAGTATTTCCTCTGCTTTAAATTAGGATGGTTCCCAACAACTATGAATTCAGGCTATGAATACTTCACATGGAGCATGTTCCGCTCTATGATGCCGCCTGTGCTTGCACTCTGCCTTGGCTCTATTGCCGGATATGCCCGCTATACCCGTGCGGAGCTTTCAGAGGTACTTACTAACGAATTCATGCTGCTCGCCCGCACTAAAGGTCTTACCCGCGGTCAGGCGACTGTTCGCCACGCCATGCGCAACTCCATGGTTGTTATTTTCCCGTCTATACTCAGTGAATTTATCAGCGTTCTTTCAGGCTCACTCATCATTGAAAATATGTTCTCGGTGCCGGGCGTCGGAAGGCTGTATCTTGACTCTATCAATTCCCTTGACTATGACTTCTTTATGCTTCTTTCGGGCTTCTACACCTTTGTTGGTCTTCTTGCGGGAATTGTTATAGACATAAGCTATGGTTTCATAGACCCAAGAATCAGAATGGGGGCGAAGTAATATGGATAAAAGCTATATTGACAATATATCCCCTGAAAAATTCCAATTCGCGCAGGTCGGCGATCTTACGCACGAAAAAAAGCCGGAGACTAAGCCAATCGGCTTTTTCGGAGATGCGTTCCGCCGCTTTGCAAAAAACAAGGGCGCTATTGTGGCAGCAGTCATTATTGCTTTAATGTTCCTGTTCGCCATCATTGTACCGTTCCTTACGCCGTATGAGGTTTCCTATTTTGATACCTATTATGCGTATACCCAGCCGAAATGCTCGCTTTTCGAGAATACCAACTTCTGGGATGGCTGCACCGAAAAGAAGACAAATTTGAAGACCTTTACATATTACTATGCTATGGGTCAGGAAACCGGTCATAACGCCATAAAAAATCAGGAATATACAGTAAGTGAAGACGGTGTTTACACCTACCGCCTTGATACATACCAGATGAACGGCGTTATTTACAAGGATATTTCGATGGACGAGTATACTGCTCTTCAGGAATACCAGAACGAAACCGGTATTCAGGTCATTTATCCTATTCTGACCAAGAGCAACCGTCCTACCGCGGCAGACTATGACCAGGATGGCAACATCTATTTCAAGACGACGGAAAAGGGCGGCAAAACTCAGTTTGTATATGATGAAAACGGCAATGTAATTCCGGCTTATAACTCATATCCTCTTACCCTGCTTGACGAGAACGGTCTTGGAAATGATAAGTATAACTCGCTCCGTATCGAGGGCAAGGAAGGCTTCATAGATGATAAGGGCGAGCCAAGGTATTATTCGTATGCAATAATCACCCCCAGCGGTGTTCAGGTTCGCGTTAACTACTATGAGTACTATACCTACTACCATTCCAGAGTTCTGAAGGACGGTATTACAAATCCTTACTTCCTCTTCGGAACCACCGGATCGGGCAAGGATATTCTTACCTGCCTGTCTTCAGGCGCACGTTTCTCGTTTGTATTTGCAATTGTTGTTGCAGTAGTCAACCTGATAGTCGGTGCAATCTATGGATCAATTGCAGGCTACTATGGCGGTCGCATTGATATAGTTCTGGAGCGTATCACCGACATAATCGGCGCTATTCCTACAATGATTGTAATAACACTGCTGAAGCTGCATATGGGCGGCTCCAGCCAGGCGCTTGTGCTGTTCATCTCGTTCTTCCTAACAGGCTGGATCGGCATGGGCGGTACTACAAGAATGCAGTTCTACCGCTTCAAAAATCAGGAATATGTGCTTGCGGCGCGCACGCTTGGCGCTAAAGACAGCCGCCTTATGTTCAAACACATCTTCCCGAATGCTATCGGAACGATTGTTACCAGATTTGCGCTGGTAATCCCCTCGATGATTTACTCTGAGACCAGTCTTTCCTATCTCGGCATCATCAACCTTGAAACCGGTAATATAACAAGCGTTGGTACACTTATCGCTGCGGGTCAGAAATCTCTGGCAACATCTCCGTTCGTGGCGATGTTCCCGGCGGTGTTCCTTGCTCTGCTGATGCTATCGTTTAACCTGTTCGGCAATGGACTCAGAGATGCGTTCAATCCAAGTTTACGTGGTACGGAGGGCTGATATGGAAAATAAAGAAGTAAAATTATCGGTCAATAACCTGAAAATTTCATTCCGAACCGACGCCGGCAAGGTTCAGGCTGTTCGTGGAATCAGCTTCGACCTGCATAAGGGCGAAACGCTGGCAATAGTCGGTGAAAGCGGCTCAGGCAAATCGGTCACTAACCGTGCAATTATGGGTATTCTGGCCGGAAACGCAATTAAAGAGGCCGGCGAAATTATATACGACGGTCAGGATCTTATGAAGATCCCAGAGGAGCAGTTCCATAAGCTCCGCGGCGATAAAATCGCCATGATATTCCAGGACCCCATGTCAAGCCTTAACCCAATTATGAGGGTCGGCAAGCAGATGACAGAGGCTACCCTTATCAAGGGCAAAATTGCTCAGAAGGAAAGCCGCGCAGCATTCAATGAAAAGCTGGCGCTTCTCAATGAATTCATGGATAAGGCGCGCGGCGATGATAAACGTGCAGAAAATAAAAAGAACTGCAAGGATTTTGACACATTTGTATACAGGAACTTAAAGCTTGAGTATTCCTATAATATCGCGCGTGAAGCGCTTGACGATGTTCTTGCGGAGGTTGATGATATACTTTTCCGCATTGAAAAGAATGCCTATAAGAACCTTCGCCGCGATATAGCCGAAATAGTTAAGCTGGCGTACCACACTCATGAGAGATATGTGGTTTACAGCCGCTATTCTGAGCTGGAAAAGCTGCTCGGTGAGATTAAGCCGCTTATTAAGATTTCCGTTCCGGAAAGGGTCGGCAACTTCTCTCGTGCACTGTTTAACCGTAAGACCAAGCAGGACACTGCAGCTGACGCTGACTGGAATACTATCGCCGAAAAGCTGAAGGCCGTTAAGCAGATACTTGCCGAAGCGGAGGCTTACACAAAGCCCAATTTCTTCGCTATGGGATATTATATGACCTTTGCGAACGAGCCTCTTCCCGAGATGGAGATAGACGAGCTTAACAAATTCATGCGCCGCTATCTTGACGACCACTTTATGATTAATTTCCTGTCTATGGCGGGCGAGGGCGTGCGCTATGCCGATCAGCAGTCGATTGAGCTGATGAAAAAGGCTATCGCAGTCATAGATGAGAAAATCGGTTACTTCAGCAACCCCGATATGAATAAGAAAGACGCACTCGCTGTTGCAGACATTATTATTGACGCAGTTGAAAAGTCAATCAATCGTCTTGATGTTGTTAAAAATAATGTTCTTTACACCTTTGCATCAAGCCTTAAAACTGCTATTGACGTATACTTTGACGGCATTATCAGAAATAAGAACGAGGAAAAGCGTTTTGCTGAGCAGACTCAAAAGTATGAAAAGCTTGCGGCGTCGGGTCGCACACCAGAATACACTGTCGCTCAGAAGGACTTGGTAGATATCGACATGAACCGCAAGGACATAGTCAATGTCATAACCCGTGTAAGGTCCGAGCTGGAGCATAGCATAACCGTAATGTCAGAGGCTGATCTGCCGGCAAAGGTCGTTGACCTTATCGACTACTTCAAGGAAAAGGCGTCTGCCGTTGTATTCAAGGTAACGCGCCGTATGGCTAAAAACCGCGCAATAAAGCTGCTTGAAGAGGTTGGCATATCCGAGCCAAGAAGAAGATACCGCCAGTATCCGTTTGAGTTTTCAGGCGGTATGCGTCAGCGTATCGTTATAGCTATTGCGCTTTCGGCAAACCCCGATATACTTATCTGCGATGAGCCGACGACTGCGCTGGATGTTACTATCCAGTCCCAGATACTTGAGCTTATCAATAAGGTTAAGAATGAGCGCCAGCTCTCCGTCATCTTCATAACTCATGACCTTGGAGTTGTTGCCAATATGGCAGACAGAGTTGCGGTAATGTACGCCGGTAAGATTGTTGAGGTGGGAACAGCTAACGATGTATTCTATTCACCTGCACATCCTTACACATGGGCGCTTCTTTCCTCCATGCCTGACCTTGACACCAAGGAGAAGCTGGAAGCTATACCCGGCACACCTCCGAATATGATTTATCCCCCTAAGGGAGATGCATTTGCAAAGCGTAACAAATACGCTCTTAAAATCGATTTTGAAGAGGAACCCCCGATGTTCAAAATATCGGATAGCCACTATGCAGCTACATGGCTTCTTCATCCCAATGCTCCGAAGATAGATCCGCCCAAAACGGTGCTTGACCGCATTGAGCGCATGAAAGAAAAATCCAAGGAAAGAGGTGCTTGCGATGCCAGATGATAAAATCATCGATAATATCAGCGAACGCGAGGTTCTGCTTAAGGTGGAGCACCTTTGCCAATACTTCAAAATGGGTCCCGCCAACGAACTGAAGGCAGTGGATGACGTTAACTTTGAAATTCACAAGGGTGAGGTTTTTGGACTGGTCGGTGAGAGCGGATGCGGCAAAACCACAACAGGTCGCTCGATTATCCGCCTTTATGACATCACGTCTGGAAATGTAATTTTCAAGGGTCAGCGCATCTGCGCGGGTCTGCGCTCATATAAGGATGCAATCCGCACCGCAAAAGAGAATTACAAGCGTGAGACTGCCGAAATCAAGAAGCTGATTGAAGCTGACAAAAAGAACGGCAAATCCGAAGTAAACCCCGAATACAAAAAGCGCCTTGAGGATGCCGAGCGCACATATTCTGCTGCAATAGCCGAGCAGACAAAAAACATCCGCGAGGCTAAGGATGACCAAAAGCGCTGCAACCAGAAATATGCCGAAGCTCAGGCTGCTAAAATCACAGATTTCTACAAGCCGTATCTCGAACGCGTAAAAAGTGCCTTTGATGCAGCTGATAAGAACTCCGAGGCATCGGCAAAGAAGCTTCTGAGCGATATTGAGGGCATTGTAAGTGAAATCAACGCAAACAAAAACCAGCTTGGCGATTTGGACGCTTCCGATCATTTGGACAGCAATAAGGACGTTGATAAGCAAACCTCAGCCGGTTCTGATGCATACTCTAAGGCTGCTGCACTGAGCGAGCGAATTCAAAAGGAATATAACGAAAGCCTTCGTCTTGCGAAAAAAGACCGCATTATGAACAAGATGCAGATGATTTTCCAGGACCCTATAGCTTCGCTTGACCCCCGTATGACAGTTAAGGATATTATTGCCGAGGGACTTGTTATCCGCGGTGTTCGCAATAAGAAGTACATAGACGAGCAGGTTTATAAAATGCTTGACCTTGTAGGTCTTGTTCCGGAGCCCGCAGGGCGGTATCCGCATGAGTTCTCGGGCGGACAGCGCCAGCGTATCGGCATTGCAAGGGCAATAATACTCAACCCCGATTTCATTATCGCAGACGAGCCTATTTCTGCTCTTGACGTGTCAATTCAGGCACAGGTTATTAACCTTCTCAACGATTTGCGCAATCGTCTTGGTCTGACAATAATGTTCATCGCGCATGACCTTTCGGTAGTTAAGTATTTCTCCGACACTATTGCGGTCATGTATTTCGGAAAGATAGTTGAGCTTGCTTCCTCGGATGAGCTGTTTGCGCATCCGCTGCATCCATACACGAAGTCTTTGCTTTCATCGATTCCTCTGCCCGACCCCGAGTTTGAAAAGGGCAGGCAGCGCATAACCTATAATCCGGTAGCCGAACATGATTATTCGGTTGACAAGCCGGTAATGCGTGAGATTGCTCCGGGTCATCTTATTTACTGCAATAACGCCGAGTTTGAAAAATATAAGACTGAATTGACAGCAAGCAAATGAAAAAATTCAAAAAGTTTCTGCCATACCTGATTTGCTTTGTGATAGGTGCAGCTATGTTCCTTGCTGTAATAATATCGAACGATATTTGGACCCTGAGCGGGTATGACGTTTTCAGGCTTCTTTCGGATGCATGCATAGTTCCCGGCGCTGTTATCGGCGGCGTTGGAGCGCTTGTGTTCGCCGCAAACGGCGGCGCATTCGATATGCTTTCCTATGGAATCCTGCATATTTTCGACCTTTTCCGTCCAAATGCGCGCAACGAGAAGTACAGGAACTTCGTTGAGTATAAGCAGGCAAAGGCAGACAGGAATCGTCCGTTTGCGCATATGCTTATAGTGGGCGTATTTTTCCTGATTCTTTCTGCGATTTTCTCGTTCGTCTGGTATAAGATGAATGGATGATAACGTCAAAAAGCAAATTATTGAAAGAGAGCCTTTGATTTCTGCTTTCTGATATCGGCATTATAGTTAATAAGCTCGCAGCAGCTTGGCGCTTCGGAACGTCAGACTGCTGCGAGTTCATTTTATTGTTCAACTAAAAGTCGGGCGGCAGGTAGAGCCGACTGAAATGAAAGGAGCATACCGGCATGAAAAAACAGAATATACCCTTGTGCCGGCAAAAAATATGATCATCTTCAAAGAGTTGACCGAAAGTGATATAAACAGGGAGCTGTTCAGCGGTTTCATCCGCAGGCAGGTCGTAACAAAATGCCTGCGAAAGATAAACGGCGAATGGGTGATACGTGACGACCCATTTATTGATGATTGGAGCGAGGAAGACTATAAGGTTCTTGTAAGCTGTCTTAAAAACACCGCCGCTGCCGGAGGGCTTGTTTGCGGTGCATTTATCGGCGGCGCACTAAAGGGCTTTGTATCCGTCGAGGCTGAGCCTATAGGAAGCGGCAGGGAATATATGGATCTTTCCAGCATACATGTCTCCGCAGATGTGCGAAATCAGGGGATAGGAAAAGAGCTTTTTTCGATTGCCAAGCGCTTCGCAAAGAGCAAAGGCGCCAAAAAGCTTTATATATCGGCTCATTCGGCGGTTGAGAGCCAGGCGTTCTACCGCTCCATGGGGTGCGTCGAGGCGAAGGAGTATAACGCCGAGCACGTTGCAAAAGAGCCTTTCGATTGTCAGCTTGAATGTGAGCTTTAAGCTCCGTATTGTAAATATTAACAGATATCAGCGCGCGAAGTGCATATGCTCCGCGCGCATTTTTGTTTACAGGGTTATCAGTTAAAGCTTCCGTTCCACAAAGGCATGTTCTCGATATATTCCTCCCTGACGGCAGGGACATAGTATGCGCCGTAGGTTTTTATTCCGCCATCCCTTTCGACTTCGGGAAGCTCGACAAAGAAGCGGTAATAGGGGATAAAGTATTCATCATGAACGTCCGTTCTGTATATAAGCTCGACCTTTTTAATATACTCCTTGCCGGGCAGGTCATAGGGCACTGATGTAACATAATTTCCGTTTAACAATAGCTTTTTCGCTTCTTTTGCGGAAATAATCGGGTAATCGCCGATTTTTTCTGTGCAGGCATTGCTGTCAATCCTAATTAACCAGAGCTTGCCATCATCGTTGCAGAAAAAAGATACCTGTTTCAGATTGTAGTTGATGATGTTTTCGACTTTATCGCGGCTTTTTTCAAAGAATGAAATATAGTAATGCTGCTCTCCGTAAATGCTATAGTCTCCCTCGGAAATGTTTGTCACTGGGGACTTTATTCCGATAATATCCTTATATTCGCCAAGCAGATATTTTTCTTTCAGATACTTCGCGACCTTGGTGACATCGTCCAGCGGGGCATAATGTGTAAAATTATACTCAGGTGGAAGAGCTATGCCCTCTTCAAAAACTATATCCACGTCCATATGCGCATTTACCGTGACACTAATATTGCCGTCGGACGCCGTCAGCTCGTTCGGGTCAAAATAATTGTCAGGTACAGGGAGCATTTCCAGTGCTTCTAAGTCTCTCATGGTGGCTTCTATCTGCTTTTCATGGGGAGTGTTGTCATCATATACGAGCTTTTGTTTGTCCATGCCAAGCTTATCGACAAGCTCATCAAGGTAAGCTTTCATGCTTTCAAGGTCATTACCTGAGACATGAAAGAGAATGTCGTATTTTATTTTATTCTCATAGACCGGCAGAGTTGATAGCTTAGTTCTCTTATTCCAAGGGTTCGCGTTTACCAGCTCGGAAATATCATAAGCCATATACCCCTCAAATCCCATACCGCCCAGATTTTCCGATATGGTGAGCATAGGCAGCTCAGGCAGGCTTTCGTTTGGAGCAAACCACCCCGCCACTGAACATACGCCAACGAC